>JBGSXT010000799.1:0-4890 GCA_041751295.1 Mariniblastus sp. | reverse complement strand
CGTTGTCGAGACTTTTCGTGGCAAAGGGGCCGTATTTGTCAATGAACTGTCCGACGTTCCCAGAGGTTCAACGCTGCTGTTTTCAGCCCATGGTGTCTCGCCCGAAACCAGGCGGATTGCCCGCGAGCGAAATCTGAATGCCATCGATGCAACCTGTCCGCTGGTCACGAAAGTCCATTTGGAAGCCGTCCGGTCCGCGCGTGAGGGTTACACCATTTTTCTGATCGGTCATGAGGGGCACGACGAAGTGATTGGCACGATGGGAGAGGCTCCGCAGGCGATGATTCTGGTCGAGTCGCCGGACGATGTGGCCCGCTTGAACGTACCCAACGATGCCAAAGTTGCTTACCTGACGCAAACAACACTTTCTGTCGATGATGCCAACCGGATCATCGCCAAGCTGCGCGCGCGATACCCGCAACTTGTGAATCCGCCCAAAGACGACATCTGTTATGCAACTCAAAACCGGCAGGAATCCGTTCGCCTGATTGCGGAAATGGCTGATCTGTGCCTGGTACTAGGCAGTCAGAACAGTTCCAACAGCCAGCGATTGCGCGAGCTGGCACTTGAATCTGGAATTGATGCGTTTCTGATCGACGGGGTCGCAGATATCCGGCGCGAATGGTTTTTACAGGTGGAAACGGTACTCGTCACCGCCGGGGCCAGTGCCCCCGAAAAGGTAGTGGAAGAGTGTCTGGATTGGCTGAAAAGGGAATTTAACGCAGTGATCGAAACCATCGTAACGCGGGAGGAAAACGTCAACTTTCCGCTACCCAAAGTTCTGCGAAATTTGCAGACCAGCCCGGTGGAGGCAAATCGGTTGATTTAGAAAGTTTTCCTAACCGGCTTTTTCTTCTTTTTGACTGGTTGTGTCGATTGGTATTGACCACCAAACTTCTTTTTGAACTTTTCGACTCGACCCATCGTGTCCACGAATTGCTGCTTGCCGGTGTAAAAAGGATGGGAAGCGCTGGAAATGTCCACGTAAAAAACCGGATACTCGTTACCGTCTTCCCATTTGATAGTTTCTTTGGTGTTGATCGACGACCGGGTCAAAATGGAAAAATCCGCTGTCTTATCTTTAAAGACAACTTCACGGTATTCGGGGTGAATATCTGATTTCATGGCTGGTACTCAAAAATTGGTTCTTTACGTTTTTCGCCGATCCGACAGTCTAACGGAAAAACAAGGCTCGTCAAACCTAAATCCATGCCTAGAATTGAGTTTCTGTTCTGTCCTGCAGGCCCTCTTGGCCCGCTTGAGCAATGTATGGGGAGCAATAACGGGGCAATGAAAGTCCTTTATCGAAATGTGACACGCTATGAAATCACTTGCCGGCAAATTGTTGATTGCGATTCCTGACCTGTCAGATTCGAATTTTTTTCGGACCGTGGTGTTGCTGATTGAACATTCCAGGGATGGTGCGGTCGGTGTAGTCTTGAACCGACCCGGCAATATGCCGCTCAAGAAACTATGGAGCGCATTGGCGGTGGGAATTCAGGTGAAAAGGCGGGATTGCGTCCATATTGGCGGCCCCGTGCAAGGCCCCATACTGGCATTACATGACCAAGTTGACGGGTCAGATTCGCAGGTAATCGACGGAATCTATCTGACGATGAGTGGCGATAAATTGAACCATTTGGTCTCGGATTCGAATTGCAAACTCAAAGTATTTTCAGGCTATTCGGGTTGGGGTCCGAACCAATTGGAATCGGAAATTGAAGGAGGGGGTTGGCTGCTCCATCCGGCTGAGCCTCGACACGTGTTTTGCGACTCAGCGGAACTCTGGAAAGATGTCTGTGAATCGGTCGGTAATACCGTCATGTTCGCAGGCCTGTCCCTGAACAACGTCCCCCACGGTGCCGATTGGAACTAGGCGCTCGCTGGTTCTGAAACCAGAGTAAGTGAGGAATCAGCGGTAAGCGTCTTCACTGAGTTTGATTTATTCTCGATCGCATAGTTCAATTGGCAATCGAAACCCAGCCGTTTGATCCAATCGCCAAGCTGATCATTGCAAAGGGCGATTTCGTCCAAGGTCATTTCCTCAGAAAAACGGGACAAGTTGCCTCGATTGAATTCACAACGACCGTATTTTCTAGATTTTTTTTCTAGTTCTAACAGACATTTGACCAAGTGTTCGTCAGGTTCAATGTTGAGGAAATTTGCAATTCGGCGAATTTGACCGGCAGGATCAGCGACCGTATCGCCGTATTGCAGCGGCAGCGCCAGATCAGATTCCACCCATGTGCATGCCATATCTGACCACGTGATGGTTTCTGGAATGGAGGCACTCACAGACGTGAAGTTTGAAAACGCATTTTTACCGTCGTTCAAAGCTCGAATCCGGTGATCCATCGCGGAAAGGATCATGTCGCGGGGATCGCGAAAACAGAAAGTAGCGATAATCGTCCCTGATTCGATTTGCTTCCGAAGATAGTCGGACAATTCAAAACAATGTACTTTAACCACGATCGGACCATGTTTCTCAGCAACGTCGATCAGCCGAGCAATGGTCGTTTCGTCCAGCTGCTGATCGACAAAATTGTCGGTTCCGGCGATTTCGCCCGCAGCGATCAAGTCGCGAACCGCTTTGCAGCCGTTCGTTTTGAAGCTGTAAAACACCAGTTGGTCGGTGTACCAGCAAACGACGGAGCTCGCCGATTTACACATTGAGTTACTCAACACCAACAAGGTTTTTTCCTGTTGTTGAATTAATCTAACGCATTGGTCAGGCGACTCGTTCCAGACTTTCTATATCGCGTTTGACGAAGACGACGAACTTCTGTTTAAGCCGTCCTGTTTCCGGACATCGGCGATTGGCCACCTCATCACTCAATTCGAAGCCGATATTGCCCATCAGATCGAGTATTTCCGAGTATGACTTTGCCAGTGGGTGTTTGCGATGCAATGTTGGTTCCAGCATGATCGTGCCAACGTGTGCATTAATAAATTCCAGTCCTCCTGCGATTACCAGTTGTTCAACGAAGCTGGCTTCGATGCGGAGCATTGTTGGGCCAGTCCACCCGCGGGCATGGGCCAGTTCGTCCAATCGCATCATCTTGATTCTAGTCGATTGCGGCTGAGATCGGTCGGAAAAAATATTGAGGATTTTCTTGCGCTGATTTGTAGGATCGGCAAAAGCCTCCATGTTCGAGATACTATCACCCAAGGCCGCTTCGACGAATTCAAATTGCAGACTCGAATTCAGCTTCTGTTCCGAAATCTGTTGCCGAAAGTATGAGCTGAACGGCTCGACGAGCACGAAGTCGGCATCTGGAAAGACCTGCGCAGCGGCTCTCGACCAGGCACCGTCTTGAGCACCAACGTCGATGATCCGAACAGGATTTATGCCCCGATTTTTTAATCTGCGCAAAGACCGTCGCAAGTCTTCCCTGTTGCAAACTCCGGCTGGCCAACGGTCGCCCAAATTGCAGCGATTGACTTCAATTTCTTTCAGCGAAAACAGATCTTCGAAGCGATCGTCGAGGGGCTGGCCTATTTTGAGGGAACTCCAGAGCCATTCCGCGAGGTCGCGGGAGGAAAACGAATGTGCAATGTCTGCAGCATTCTGTCGGATCGATGCTTTGACGGCCGGGTCTAAAACATGTTCGACTGCCTGCCTGAATTGCACCGCTTCGTAATCGACCGTCGCACCCAATTCAAAATTGGCAACAAACTGGGCGGCAGCCGTTTCCCGGCTGCCCAGAACAATGATCGGGATATGTGAAACTGCCGTGACGAATGGAACCCGGCTGGGCAGGCTCAAACGGGCCACACTTTCCCGTGGCTCGTTGTTGCACAATGTCCCCGACGGCATGATCGCGTAGGGACGTTGACGCAATTCGTCGACGAGGTCCTCGCCCCATAATGGATCCTGCAGATAAATGCCAGCTGCGGCCAGCTCTTCCGCTTTGCCATTGAGCATCATCGCATCCGGATTATTGGAATACCAGTCGACCTCGTAGCCACTGCCGCTGATCGTCGATTGCAACATCTCCAGCCATTTCGGGTCCCAGACGTTGCCAATCAGAATGCCTCGAGTCTGCGACTTGCCCCGATGCATTGCCGTGCCCGGCCTGCGAAACAGATTGACAACCGTGTCGGTTAAACTCGGCTTCCGGGATTGAACGACTTTCGTCTGCCGGTTCGCCACCGCGTCGGACCGATCGAGGATCATCGAGTCGGGAACGATTGGGGGGAGGACATGAAGTTTGTGGCCAAATCGTGCCTGATAGGCCGATTTCATTTCTGGCGAAATCGCGAAGACCAGATTGGCTTTGCCCAAAGCTTCACGCATCAACTCATCCGAAATTTCATTTTCGTACAGGCATTGGTCATCCATGACGTGAACGCAAATTCTGGTCTTGAACAGATCAGCCAACGCAATCGCGACCAGCAGCTCTGTTTTGTAGAACGGCACCACGTAGGCCTGTCTGGGAGGCGAGTCTTTGAACCAGTGCAGCACCATGCTGTAGATTTCATGCCGCTTCATTTCTTCAAAAGGAACTTCGTAATGGACTGCAGACCGCACCCGATCTCCATGAAAACAGCGATGCGATGAAACGGTGGCAATGTTGCTGAAGTCCTCAAACATGTACTGAATCAACAAGCCTGTTCCATGCCGTGAATTGATTTCCACGCTGGAAACAATTACGGTATCCGTAGATATCAAGCCCGCTGGGCAGGCGGCTGGCTCAACCGGCAACATGGCCGCCACGTTCGGTAGTTTCATTTCCCAAATGGGCAGGTTGGGACTTGGCGACTTCATGCCCACCAGTCGTCGAAAATTCAGTGGCGATGAGTTCCGCCGCCATAGCCGGGACCGGGATTTGGTGGGATTGGAAAATTCATAACTCCGTTTTCCAAGTTGATTCAATCGAATCCATTTGA
>JBGSXT010000798.1:0-6784 GCA_041751295.1 Mariniblastus sp. | reverse complement strand
CGACAATCCGGTTGTCAACATGCCATGGAGCATCAAATCCATCACGTTTGAAGGGCCAGGCAACTATTCGCTCAACGGCAATCCGCTTGCGCTCAACGACATCATACACAACGGTACTGGGATCGCAACATTTAACAACTCGGTCGGCGTCTTGGGGAGCGGAGCTACTTGGAGTGCGGCCAACGGGCCGATCGTTATCAATGGCGCAATCACCGGCTCGACCGCATTGAACATCGTAGCCATCGAAGGAGTCACATTTGCCGGTTCGGCGGCCAACACTCTGTCCGCGGGCGTCAACCTGACCGCAGGCACCCTGGTCCTTTCGAAATCACCGAACGTCAACGCAATCGTCGGAATCTTGAGCGTTAATGCCGCTACGGTCCACTGGGACGCGCCCGACCAATTGAGCAACAATGCGACCTCACAACTCAGCCTCAATAACGGCGCCGTCGCCGACCTCGATGGGCACAACGAGAGTGTTCCTCAACTCATTCTGGCTGGGGACAGCCAGGTGATCAGCATGGGGGGGCAACTAACGGTCCCCATTCAAATAATCGTGCAGGACAGTTCAGAGATCGACATGGGCAATGGCCAAGTGAGGGTAACGACGGTCGTCCGCAGCGGCAGCTCTGCAGCGACCTCGCGAATCGAAGCGGGCCTCGTCACTCTGAATGATATGCAAACCATTTTTAGCGTTGCCGACTCGCCGGGCACTGTCGAGCTGGAAATCAATGCACCAATCTCCGGTGGCTTAACGGCCTTCTTTCTGTCGAAAAGTGGTGGTGGTGCGTTGCGACTCACTGGCGCCAGCACGTACCAGGGTGGGACAACGGTTTCCTTGGGTACGCTGATCGTCGACAACGCCACAGGCTCGGGAACCGGCACGGGAACGGTCAATATACAATCCAGCGCACGGCTAACAGGCGACGGGGCCGTTGGTGGCATGGTGGTCATGGAAAACGGCTCCAATATCTCCCCGGCTGGCTTCACGGGCTTCCCGATCGGCAGCCTCAGCGTCGGCAGTCTTTCCATGACTGGTACCTCGGACTTCGAGGTGCAATTCAACCACGCGCTGCCCCCTGCACTGCAGCGTGATCTGCTCACTTCCGTCGGCATCGCGTCGATCAACGGAAATCTGGTCCTGGAGAATTTCAATGCAACCGTGCTGCCAGCTCCCGCGACGACCTACACGATCCTGAGTTCAGCGGTACTCTCCGGTTCGTTCGCCAATGTCGGCAACGGCCAACGGCTCGACACGATCGACGGTTCAGGGTCGTTCGTCGTCAATTATGGCCCCGGCAGCGCGTTTAATCCGAATCAGGTCGTACTTAGCGATTTTGAAACGAGTGTCATTCTGGGTGATGTCAACGGAGATGGCGTTGTCGACCTGCTTGATGTCGAACCGTTTGTCGACGTTTTGACCAGTGGACCGTTTAACCCGGCAGCCGATGTGAATCAGGACGGAATCGTCAGCCTGTTGGATGTCGAACCGTTTGTGGAACTCTTGGTGAGCGGATAAGACAGGCAAGGGTTCAGATTCAGGCTTTTTTGCTTGAGAAAAAAAATACTTGACACGTTAAAATTACGGGTCGAATTCGCCCATCATTTCGCCATCGGCGCGGTCGCCAAGAAAACCGAATGTCTGATTGTTGATCGAGCGGCTTAAGGCACGAACAGAACCGTCCGCGAAAGAAAAATTGCTGGTTCCGTAATGGTAACTGCCAAACCCACCGACGTGAGTCACGGGAAGCGGCAGCTTGTTGTTGATTTGATCCAGATCCTTCAAGGCCAGAATCTGACTCGTATTCCGCAGCGATGATCGGGTCCCCGATGCCCAGCCTAGCGTATCGTTCTCCGGCAGAAATTCTCCTATCAGAATGGTGTTCGAGCTGCCGTCGTAAATGTCGCTCAACACGATTTGGCTATTGAGAAATAGCAGACCGTTGTTGTCCTCAGCGATCTGGGCTTCCGACCCGTGATGGCAACCGGCGTAATTCGTGACCCCCGGGGCCACTGTGCCAGCGACGAAATTGGACGACGGACATTGGAAGACATCGATCGACATGTTGCGTGCAGGAGCATTGGCGATCGCATAGGTCCCCAACGCTTTATCAAATCGGTCGGCGATCCCCCGCTGATCGATCAGCGGCAGCAGCTCCACCAGAAAACTGACGTGCTGGCCAATTTCTTCCGTCCGGATCGGGCCTTGGTTGTTCGCAACTCCGGAAGGGAGTTTCTCGTGGGCCATTTCGAAATTGTGTGTCGCCATGTTCAGCTGGGCCAAATTGTTCAAACACGACGTTCGACGGGCCGCTTCACGGACGGCTTGCACGGCGGGCAACATCATGCCGATCAAGATTCCAATAATTGCAATTACGACCAGCAGTTCGACCAAGGTAAATGCCGAACGTTGGTTGTCGGGTGACCGTTGAAAACTTAAGAAAAGTGATGGTTGCAGATTCATCGTTTTACTTTCGGATTAGTCAGGCAGTGATTTCGGTTCGGTGGTGGAAATATCCAGGGCGAAAACGCGAGAACGCTGTGTTACCGGGCTGTGTGAATGCTGCCCCTGCAATCGGGCAGTTACCTGCATGACCGCCCGATTACCGATTCTTTCGATGACGTCGATAGTCACTGAACCGACACCCGATCCGAATTTGTCCCCGGTCGCCAGCGAATGATGGGTGAAACCTGGATTTGATTCGAATTTAGCGATTGCCGCATCGATGCCGGCGTCCAACAGCCAATGGGTCTGTTCCATTTGGACTTCGTTTCGAAACTGACGTTGGTATCGAAGGCTGAGCGCCAGCGCACCAAACAGGATCGTGGACGCGGTTGTCAAGCAGGCCAAAACCATGATCAACACGGCTCCCGATCGGGAGCGGGCGACACGATACTCATCACGTTGTCCTGATCGCATGGAACCGGTCATTCCTGATGGTCACTGATGAAATCAACAGGATGGCGGTTGATGCGGGCGAAAATGTGAATATCGATCGGCAACCTGACCGGATCGTTGATTGTAACTGCACTGCGATTCGACTTGTCAGGTTGCTCACCGCCTGTTAACGCGATTCTGTTTGTGTCTGCTCGTTCTGCCCGGTTGTGTTTCGCCGGTCGCTTGATGGGGTCAAACCGTCGCTCGATAATCAGCCCGATTGTGTCTGGCATTTGATCTGTATCCCAGACCGGCTGCGAACTTGTGGAAAGCCGAAAACGGTCGTGGCGAATTCGCGAGCCTGTTTGTTTCTCGATCTGCACCTCCGTTCCGGAAATCGTGTAAACGATCTGCTGTTGCGGACCCGATTCAAGGACCAGCCGCTGGCCACCTTCAATCTTCATCGACTTACTCATGCGAACGTCGTCCCGCAGCGACCGGGCCAACCGGGCCAATTGCGTTTGCTGCCGCTCCAGGTTCCGTAACTGGGTGGAAAACCGCATGGTCTGTCCAATCCAGATTGTGACCAGCGACAACATCACGCTGGAGATCGACATCACGACCAACATTTCGATTAAGGTGAAACCTGATTTTCGGCAGGGTCCTGTCATCAGTCCTCCGAATCCAGCGGATCACCAGCAATCCAGCCGGCCAATTGGATCGGCTTGCCTGGCGTGTAGCGATTCCAATTCAGCTGCAGCGTGATTTGCAACCCGATATCGGTCGAAGCAAGTTGCCCCGAAAGCTGCGGATTGGCCAGCGTCCGGCGGCAATGCACGGACGGCTGCAGCGCACGGATCGCTTCCTCCGCCTGCTGCGGCTGGAGGCGAGTCAATCGATCCAGCTGATTGCTCAATTCGGCCACAGCGATCTGGCTTTGTCCGATGT
The DNA here is from genome assembly GCA_041751295.1 of Mariniblastus sp. Lineage (GTDB taxonomy): Bacteria > Planctomycetota > Planctomycetia > Pirellulales > Pirellulaceae > Mariniblastus. The sequence continues at coordinate 2,958 of JBGSXT010000798.1, read as the reverse complement.
CTTTCCAGACACGACTGATTCGAACGCTCAAACCGGTCACCAGTCCGATCACCGTTGTTAAGATCACCACAGCCGCCAGCAGTTCAACCAGAGTGAATCCATTACGTGGTTTCGTTCGTGCCGAATTTGATCTCATACGTTCAATACCAATTGCCGCATTCAACCATCACCTGGATGAGAAACCAGATTACCATAAAGGCCAGGAGAATGACGATGGAACCCAGAACCAATTTGACGAATGTTTCCCAAGTTCTGTTCCAGAACGCTTGGCGATCGACATGCTGCTGGAATTGGCTTTCCAGCATTTTTTGGATCAACCAGGCCTGCGCTGCCGGAGATTTGGCCGTGTGCAAAACCAGAGCCTCTTTTCTGGAAATGATCCCTTGCGAAGCCAACCGCATCCAATCCAATTCCATTTCGGACTTCACATCTGACCCAGAACTGGAGCCGGGTTTCAGAACGCCCTGCAATCTCTGAAAATTCTTCAGCGCATCGGCTGGCACCGTTTTACCATGCTCACAGATCATCGCTAACGCTTTGCGATTGGCCACCCGCTTGGGCACAAACGGCTGTCGCCAGACAAATGGGTTCCAGCGCCTGAAATACCTTGGCAAGACGACCAGAATCAGCGGCAGGGAAAACAACATCAACAACATGATGACCGATGTTGTATGCAATAACGGAGCAAAGATAATTTCAAAACGATCATCGAATTCGAATCCAAATTCGTCGGCTATTTCCTGAAAGACTGGGACATTTCGAATCCCAATGAAGACCGCGATCGAAACGATTGTCAGCGTTAACAAAAACAGGACTATCAATCGGCTAACAATTGGCTTCGATTCCCGATTAGTATCAAAGCCAAAATCGGCGGGCCGATTCAACCACGCCTGGTAGAATAGCGGGAGCGAGCCGTTGTCCGATTCGAGCCGCATCGCCAGTTCGACGGTATTGGGCAGCAAACCGGGAAATTGATCCAGTCCCGTCAAGAACGAAGTAGGGTCGGACAATTCATCGGCCAACAATCCAACCCGCGACCAGAAAAACTTGCGAGTTCGGCGGCGTTTTTCGAACGGTGTGCGTGGTACATCCTGAGCAAGGCTCGCGATGAATTCCGCCGGTCTCAAGTCGTGTTTGTGACAAATCGCCATCAAGCTGATTAATGCCCTTTGGCGCGGCTCACAGCACGATTGACACTCACGCACCAATTCCTGGTTAGGGAACTGCGACTCAGTGACAGGCGGTAGTGTAAACATGTATTCACCATCAATCGGACCAAAAAACTTCACACCCACCCGTATAAGATCCCGAAAGCGAGACGAAACATGGAGGCCAAACCCAGCACAATCACCACCCCGCATAACCAGAACAGAATCGAGGCCGCGCCCTTGATTAACCAATCGCTGGTCAAGCGGTTGCTGGCCCAATAGTAGGCGGCAATTTCCCGAAACAGATCGATTTGTGCTGCCCGGTTATTGACAGCCAGCGCGTTGTTCAGCAACGGATAACGAAAGCCGGAAAAAGACCGGAAATCAGTCCTGGGCAATTCCAGGGCATCGAGTTGGACTTCCGGGGAAAACTGCCGCAGCCAATTCCGGCTCTCGCGCTGCAGCCAACGCTGGTTCTGCGAATTGCCAGCGATCATCACCGCCTGTGGCAGACTCAGACCCGACGCCAACAATATTGCAATATGCGAGGCAAAACCGGCGGCTGCATTTCGGGCAGTCTTGAACCGGCACTGGAACCAATTTTCCGTGGCGACCCGTTGGTTGGCGGTGAAGGCACTCACCACGATGGACGCCAGCAGCATCGCCCCCACGACGCCGAACACATACGACCAACTGACGCGAATCAACCAAGCCAGGTTGAACATATATCGAGTGAATTGAGAACCTTCTATTCCGTAATTATCGCGTAGAAATTTATAATCCGGCATGATCTGGAAGCTGAACACGACGGTCAACATCGCAAATGCCAGCAAGACGAATGCCGGGTAAAACAATAAACTCAGGTTCCGAAGCCGCGAGGAAAACGTATGAGCAATTGAACTGAATCCGAATCTGACGCCCCGGCGAATATCGGCATCGGTCAGCTCGCCAACGGACGTGGCGTTGGTTAACGGCAAACAGACCGCCAAGACATCCGGGCGGGTGATTGCCTGATCATACCCGCCAGTTCCTAAGAACCAGCCGGCGAGGCGTTTGGGAATTTTCTGGTCAGGCAGTGGCAGTTCCGATCGCAATTGCAGCAGGGCCGAACCGATGGCGCTTCGTCGTGACTCAATCAAATGCCAGTGTTCCGCCAGTCGATTTTCGCTTGCAACCTTCATCTTACATTCCTGACTCGGAAACGTCTTTCAACAGCGAAAGCACCGGGAGAAACAATGCCATGCCATACAACAACACCAACATGCCCCCGGCCAGCATATACAGCATGATCGGAACGACGCTCCGTAAACGGGCCAAATGATAGTCGGTTGTCTGGCGAAAATAGATCGCGATTCGGTCGATCGTCTGGTCCTGGTCGGTGCCTGGCAACAGCGATTGGACGGCCTGCAGCGTGCGAGAGTCTGCGCCCACCATTTCGCAACTGAGGGCGACCGCCTCATTGGCCGATATACCGCAGCGGACGAGAGCGTGCGAAGTTTGTAATATTGAACTTGTCGTCGCCGCATGAACATATTTTTCACCGCCTAGCCACATCGCCATTTTTGTCAGACCACCGAACGGCAGGCCGATTACAACCGAAAATAACACGATTGACACAATCGCAATCAGCCAGGGCAAACCATTCAATGCGTGTTTCGATTCGTCGGTTGCCTGCGGTAGAAAATCGTTTCGCAGAAGTTGCAGGCCTGGATTCAAAATGAACTGGAACGCAATCAAACCTGCGAGTGCCAGGGTCATCAACAAAATCAAACCAAGCAGCGTCCAGCGAAGCGCATAACGGACATTGTCG
>JBGSXT010000797.1:0-2422 GCA_041751295.1 Mariniblastus sp. | reverse complement strand
CCGCGGCGGGAAACGTGGAGATTGCGCCCGCCAGGTCGATGCCGCGAACATAGAATTGCACAGTTGCTCCCGCGACTTGGCCAGGTATCGAGCCCACATACAGAGCGTTGGCGGTGAGCAGCATCACGCTGTTGGCGAATGCGCCTCCTTCAACGGAATAGAACAGCGTCATCGACGAAATTCCGTTCGGGTCCTGTGCGCGCACTGAAACCGTGACCGGTTGATTTGCCGAAGGGAGCACCGGACCATGCTTGAACTCACTATAGGTCGGCCCCGCGTTCGCCACAAAAGTCGAATTCTGAGCACCGGGCGTTCCGTTATGCTGAGGCGTTTCGATCGCGATCGTATCGCTCGCGCGACTGAGATATAGCCGGCTATTGATTTGGGGAGAACCCGCGATCCACTTTGCCCTAAAGGAGATCTGATAAATCTTCCCGTTCACAACCGGTGTGTTTCCAGCCAACGTCGTGCCGGCGTTATTTCCTTCGTGATCAGTTCGGCCCGTGGCGCTAAGTCTTAAAACTTTGTTCGTTGCGTTCGTCGGATCGACGACGACCGTCCCGCTGTGATTCCCGATAATTCTCCATTTCAAGGGCGAGCTTCCCAGCGCATCGCCCTGAAATGTTCCATTTTGAATGAGCGACATCGCATTTGCAGTTCCCGGATTGACAACCACGCTGACATCATCGATCAGCATTTGGCCGCCATCGAGAAACCCGAACAAGAACTCCTTCCATAGATCAGCTGGCCCAGTGTCGGGTAAAGCGGGTACCGAATATGTATAGGTGTTCCAATCGCTCTTCCCGCTCTCGAGGCTTGGCGCCCACGCCTCCGCCCTCGTGTTGTCCATGGAAGGAGAGCGCAGTTCGAGGCTCGATCCACCGCCGTCGGCCGTTTCGTGCCAATTTGCCGACTCATAATAGCGCACGTGATCGGCGGGATTGCCGAAAGCGTCGTTGAGTTCAATGTTGTCGGTGGAGTTTGATAGAGAACCGCTAAAATTTCCCACGACCACCATCGAGGGATTGAGCAAGGAATATTTTGCCTGCAATGCCGCCGCGTCCTTGGCGACGACGAGGTATCCGCCAGCCGAAATGATGGTCCCATTTGGGATTTTGTAATTGATGGCGTCGCTAAATTTCCAATCCGAGAGGTTAACAGCAACCGACCCCTTGTTATAAAGCTCAATCCATTCTTCCGTCGATTCCGAGAATGGAACTGTCGGCGGCACGGTAGTGGTCATGAAGAGCTCGGCGCCCATCACGACATCGGTCGTCGAGGAAACCTGATGCACCTCGACCGACAATCGATTCACGCCAACTACGAGCGCGCTCTTCGAAATAACCACCGGGCCGACGTACGAGGTTTCGACGCCATTTGACGCGACCGTGTTGGAAGTAATCGGGCCAGATGCCGGCAAATTGTACCTGAGGACTTCAACGCCATTCAGATAGAACACCGCACCGTCATCAACAACGTGGCCCAAGGTCAGTTCCACGACCTCGCTCAAATTGCCGTTAAAAGTAAAATCGGTTTCGTAGTAGGTCGTCACGTTGCTGGAAGGATTATTCAGAACCGTGCGGATCGGGTAGGAATTGAACACGGCCAATGGCGAAGTTTCGAACGCCAAAATCCCTGGACCCTGGAACCAGGTGCTGCCGTTTACAGGATGAGCCACGGTTGCCCAGTTCGTCCCTAAATTGCTTCCCGACTGATTGTAGCGCCACTGCGTTGTCGCATCGATTCCCACCACCTTTGTCGAATTCGTCAAGCCATGAGTCGGATAATTCGGAATCGCGTGATACATGATCTCGTTGATCACGATATCGTTGTTCAATTGGAAAGCATTCGCAGTCCCCGGAGTCGTGGTGGCCGGATAGAGCCAGTCCAAGCCGTGCGACGCTTCCAGCCCGCGCGCACTGTTTGTCACAACGCGCGCATCAAGTAGACGGTCTTTGCCGGGCGAATAAAAAAATAATTTATCGCCCTCTCCAGCGCCGAAACCGAGCGTCGATTGGTCGACTAATAGAACCTGCCCCGCGTTGATCGTTTGTGATGGAAAGGTGTGTGTTGTGCCCGCGCCGGCCGAGGTCTTGATCTGGTAACCGTTCAGATTGATGCTCGATGCCCCCCGATTTGCAATTTCAACCCAGAAACCGCTGCTGCTGGCAGCAGGTATTTCGTTGAATGCCAGCGCCGGGCCTGGGTCCGCACCGATTGGAAAATTTGCCGTGCCCGGTGTTCCGTTAATCTGCCGGCTCGCACGCCAGCTACTTGAATCGCTACTGTCGGAATACTGATCAAGCTTCGCTAAACTGAATCCCGATCCATCCGGACCCACCGGCCACGCTTCGCCGTCGCTATACTCGACGACGCTCAACCGTCGCCCGTCGCGATTCACCAATGTGATTTCGTCGCTCGA
>JBGSXT010000796.1:0-6258 GCA_041751295.1 Mariniblastus sp. | reverse complement strand
CGGAGCCGGCAATTACGCCATGTGCGGCAAAGCTTTTGACCCCCGGCTGATTTTCGCCTGGCCCAACGCCCGCTACGCCGTGATGGGGGGCAAACAGGCGGCGACCACAATACTCGATGTCAATATTGCGGCGCTAAAGCGGACTGGTCAGGAACCGGATGCTGCCGAGTTGGAAGAACTGCGGAAGAAAGTTAACGACGCCTACGACACATCGACCGATGTCCGTTACGCCGCCGGTCGGTTGTGGGTCGACGGAATCATCCAGCCCGATGAGACCCGCGACGTGTTGATCCAATCGCTCTCCATCGTTACCCGCCACGCAGAGCTCGAACCCTTCCGAACCGGCGTTTATCAGGTGTAGTTGGTGACATGCTGTCCAGGCAGCGGTGGCAAGGATGATAATGACCACTGCACCGGCCAGACATCGAGCCCAGATTGGAAGCTTAAGAAACCAGCCATACGAATTTTTCAAGGCCCATTCGCAATAATCCAGAGCATTTGCGATGCCGGGAATTTCACGGGCGAGTAGCGCCAGTCCAATCAGTGCGATGAATCCTCCAGGGCCGGGCAGCCAACCAATTGCCAAGCCTCCGATTAACAGCAATAGGCCGGTAACAAACGTCAACACTCGAGCGATCGGTTTTTTACCTGATCGTTGCCCCTTTTTGTATTGCAGAAAATCGCGAAACCGTCTTCCAGTCGCTCCGGCGCGGAGGACGGAAATGTCTTTCTTCAGCGACTCAAGCATGGCCCACCTGGGAAATGTATCAATCCCAATCGAGGGCACCGCCGGTCTGGTATTCAGTGACACGAGTCTCGAAAAAGTTCTTTTCTTTCGCCAAGTCCATCGTTTCGCTCATCCAGCCGAAGGGATTGGAGCTGCCGTATTGCGTGGGCAGACCAATCCGTTCCAGCCGCCGGTCGGCAATGTATTGGACGTAATCGCGAAACAGTCCGGCGTTGAGCCCGAGGACTCCATTCGGCAAACAATCGTGGGCGTAGGCAATTTCCAGTTCCACCGCTTCGCCGATCCGATCGATCATCTTCTGTTGAAATTCTTTTGACCAAATGTCCGGGTTCTCGGCTTTGATTCCATTGATCAGATCGATGCCGAAGTTCAGGTGAATCGATTCATCGCGCAGGATATATTGAAACTGTTCACCGATTCCTTTCATCAAATTGCGGCGATGAAACGACAGGATCATCACGAACCCGGTATAGAAGAAGATGCCTTCCATGATCAGATAGAATCCGATCAGGTTTTTCAACAGAGTCTGCGCTCCTTCGAAGGAATCGGTCGTGAAGTCCGGATCAAGGACTTCCTGCGTCAGTTCCATTTCGAACAGGTCCTTCCGGGAAATCGCCGGAACTTCGTTGTACATGTTGAAGACTTCGCCTTCATCCAGGCCCAGGCTTTCAACGACGTACAGAAATGTGTGAGAGTGGACCGCTTCTTCGAACGCCTGACGCAGCAGATATTGGCGGCATTCGGCGTTGGTAATGTGCCTGAAAATGGCCAGCACCAGGTTGTTTCCGACCAGACTTTCAGCGGTCGAGAAGAATCCCAGATTACGCATAATCACCCGCCGTTCGTCGGCGGTCAAGATATCGGACCGCCAAATCTCAATGTCCCTGTTCATGGCAACTTCGGTCGGCATCCAATGATTGGCACAGCCGTTAATGTAGTGTTCCCAGGCCCAATTGTATTTCAGCGGCATCAGCTGGTTAACATCGACTTGATGGCAGTTGATGAGCCGTTTTTCTTTGGCATCAATGCGAGTTGTTTTTCCAGCGGTTGCTGTTTCTCGAAGATCTGTGGCCATGGATTGCTCCTTGCAAAGGGTTGTAGGGCAGGTTTGAAAAATACGATTTTGAAAGGACAGGTAGAAATCGCCGCAGAGACTCTCTGCGGCGATCTCAATCACGCGCTTCAGCCTATTGCCATTACTGGCAGGATTCACAATCCGGATCATCGACACGGCATTGCCGGACTTCCGGCTGCTGTTCGACAGTCCGCGAAACAACAACATCCGATGATGCACTCTGGTTCTTCATCCAGCGGGGTTGAACGCTGAACTTGTTGATATCGACGGTCGACTTTTCAACCTGGGTCGCTCCCAATGACCGCAGATAGTAGGTCGTTTTTAACCCTTTCCGCCACGCGAGTTTATACATTTCGTCCAGCCGCTTGCCACTGGGCTGCTCGATGTACAAATTCAGCGATTGGCCCATGTCGATCCATTTCTGACGACGACTGGCACATTCGATGATCCACTTCGGGTCAATTTCGAACGAGGTTGCGTAGCGGGCCTTGATATCGTCGGGCAGCCCCGGGATATCGCCCAGTGAACCATCGTGGTACTTGATCGCTTCCAGCAAATCGTCGTTCCAGAGTCCGTGTTGTTTCAATTCGTTGACGAGATTGATGTTGATATGCACGAACTCGCCAGACAGATTGCTCTTCACAAACAGGTGTTTGTAGGTCGGTTCGATCGACTGCGTGACACCCACGATTGTGGAAATCGTCGCTGTCGGAGCGATGGCCATGACGTTGCTGTTCCGCATGCCATGTTCGGCTACCTGACGACGAACGCTGCCCCAGTCCATGGTCGAGCTGCGATCCATGTCGATCGGTATCCCCCGTTCCTGTTCCAGCAAGTCGATCGTGTCGATCGGCAGCAGCCCGCGATCCCATTTGGAACTCTGGTAGCTTCCATAAGTTCCACGTTCCTGGGCCAGTTGGCTGGAGGCACGTATCGCGAAAAATGAAATCGCTTCCATGCTCCGATCGGCGAACTCGACTCCCTCCTGGCTGGCGTAACCGATGCCACAGGCGGCAATCGCATCCTGAAATCCCATCAAGCCCAGCCCGATCGGACGATGCCGCTGGTTCGCATTCCTGGCTTCCAGCGTCGGATAGAAATTGATGTCAATCACGTTGTCCAACATCCGCACGGCGGTCGTTATCGTCGCTTCCAGCTTTTCGAGGTCCAGTTTGCCATCCGTTATATGGTTCAGCAAATTGATCGAACCCAGATTGCAGACGGCAGTTTCGTCGCGCGAAGTGTTCAACAGAATTTCCGTACACAGATTGCTGCTGTGAACGACACCCTGATGGTCCTGCGGTGAACGAATATTGGAAGGGTCCTTGAACGTGATCCACGGATGGCCGGTTTCAAATACCCGCGTCAACATCTTTCGCCATAAATCGACGGCGGAAATCTTCTTCGTCAACCGGATTTTTCCCGCTTCGGCAAGCCGTTCGTAATGCTCGTACCGCTCCTCGAACTGGCGCCCAACCAGATCGTGCAGATCGGGAACATCATTGGGGCTAAACAACGTCCACTCCTTTTCTTCCAGGACGCGTTTCATGAACAGATCGGGAATCCAGTTCGCCGTGTGCATGTCGTGGGTTCGGCGGCGGTCATCGCCGGTGTTTTTGCGCAGATCGATAAACTCTTCGATATCCAGATGCCAGGTTTCCAGATACGAACAGACGGCACCTTTTCGTTTCCCACCCTGATTGACAGCCACGGCCGTATCGCTGACGACTTTCAGGAACGGAATCACACCCTGACTTTGCCCATTAGTTCCTTTGATATGCGAATTGGTCGCCCGGATATTGGTCCAGTCATTGCCCAATCCACCCGCCCATTTCGACAGTTTCGCGTTGTCCGAAATCACTTTAAAGATGTGATCGAGGTCATCGCAAACGGTGCTCAGGTAACAGGAACTCAACTGTGGTTGGCAGGTTCCATAATTGAACAGTGTCGGCGTCGCAGATGTGAACCGAAACGCCGATAGCACGTTGTAAAACTCCATGGCCCGCTCGTTTTTCTGATCCCCTTCGCTGATCGCCAATCCCATCGCCACCCGCATCCAGAAATATTGGGGAGCCTCAATGCGACGACCTCCGATATGCAGCAGATATCGATCGTAAATGGTCTGTAGGCCATGATACGGAAACAGCTCATCGCGCTGCGGCTTGATCGCCTGCGCCAGAAACGGCAGATCAAAATCACGCAACGATTCGGCAATCCGGCCGGCTTCAATGCCGATGCCAATGAATCTGGCGAAATGTTTTCTGTACAGCGTTTCCAGATCATCGCTGGCGCTCGATTTGTCCAACGATTCGCGGTAGATGATATTCAACATCAATCGCGATGCGACCGTATCGTAACTCGGGTCGTTTTCGATTCGGGAGCGAGCCGCCAATACCATCGCCCGGCTGATTTCCGCTGGCGTGATGCCGCTGTAGAACTGCTTTTCGACTTCTTCAAACAGCATGTCGGCATCGCATTGCTGTTCCACTCCGCAACAGGCATCCGTCACCTGGTCGCGCAACCGGTCAAAATCCAGATTCTCGAAACGACCGTCGCGGTTGACCATGACTTCTGGAAACGCATCCGTACCCGTGGTGTCCATGGTCTCTTCCGCCCGCAGTCGGCGAACCCGATTACGTTCAGCGCGGTAGATGATGTAGCGGCGGGCGATGGAAAAATATTCGGCCCGCATCAGTTCCTGTTCGACGCAATCCTGGATTTCTTCGACACCCACCCCCGCATCCAATTCAGCGCGCTCTTTGACACTCTTGACAACATTCTCGGTGATCAGCTCGATGTCAGCCAATTTCGCGGACTCGATCTGATCGATTTGATCGAGACCCAGATCGGCGCGAAACGCTTTACGAATCGCTCTGGCGATCAGTTCGCGATCAAAAGTTAACGTTCGGCCGTCTCGTTTTTTGACTTGCATTTCCTGGTTGACTTTCAACATTCCATCGATCTCCAGTTTAAGTTCCTGTTTCTATTTGGACTGGGCAGCCGGCAATGACGTATACCGAGCTGCCTGCAGTTCGATCCAGCCCGACATTGAATCCAGTCGTCGTGACTCGTCAGGCACCGATTTGGGTTAGAACTCGTGCAGCAACGACACGTCAGGCTTCCGTGCCGATAACTGATTTAGAGATCCAGATTTGCCCAAACCGAATGCCCGTCTCGGCGTTTTCGATCTGCTCCCCGGTTCGAATCCCCGCAAATTTGAGAATTCGGTTAATTCTGGGGTGTCCTACCCTATTCTACCCAAAACCTCCGGGAGTTTGACCTCAAATTTGAGGTCTTGCCCCAATATATCGGCATCGCAGGGTGTGTCAACACAAAATATAGTGCTTGCATTAAGTTCGTGTGAATTGGCGATAAGCGTTAATTTTTCAGTCGGAGGTACCCAAAATCAGTGAAAAAAGCCAAACTTTCGAATCTGAGATCTGAAAACCGAAATCTGAAATCGGAAAAACGAAATTTGAAATCGGAAGTACGACTATTGAAAACGTCGTGAGCCAAAAAATGCTACTAGCTGAAATCATTCTGCAATCCAAAATCAGTGCCAGAGAGCGGGCGGGAAAATCAGACCGAATTCTCAGAGATTGCCTCGAATCCAGTCGCTCGCTGAAGTCTGCCAATTTCACCGCTATCGACGAGTTAGATCTAAAAAACCTGTTTTGCCTGGTCGACGAAACTTTTTTCGCTGGTGCTGTCAATGATCAATTGCGCGAACAACTCTTGCCCATCCGGTTTCGCCTGTCACGACGAATGACATCATCGGGTGGAATCACATCATCCAGGATTTCCGGCCGCCAGAGTGGCATCAAAGAATTTGAGATCGCCATCTCCTCGACACTGCTGTTCGAATCGTTTCGTGACGATCAGGCGATTCTGGTAACCGGGCTGCCGTGTGCAAACCGGTTTCAGGCGCTGCAAAGGATCATGGAACACGAAATGGTCCATTTGATCGAAATGCTGCTGTGGAAGGATTCCAGTTGTTCGGCCAGGCGTTTTCAATCGATCGCAAAACGGTTTTTCGGTCACAATCAATCGACGCATCAGCTGATCACCCCAGCCGACAATGCCCGGCGCCGACACAACATTGCGCCCGGCGACTGGGTCAGTTTTACGTTTGAAGAACGACAACGATTTGGGTATGTGAATCGAATCACTCGGCGGGCGACAATCCTCGTTCCGTCTGAAAAAGGAACGCGTTACACAGATGGAAAGGTGTATGAGAAGTTTTATGTTCCGTTCCAACTGCTGCAAAAATCAACACCTCCCGCGTACGGTGTTTGGCCGAAACAGGCGTGGATTCCGAATCTATCGACAGCGCAAAAATCAAGCCGCCCGATAGGCGGCTTGATGATTCAGCCTGTTTTGCAATTTTTTTCAGTACGTCTGTTATGGTTGTGACGGCGACTCGGGACCCCCGCCG
>JBGSXT010000795.1:0-1849 GCA_041751295.1 Mariniblastus sp. | reverse complement strand
GGCCGCCATCCGCATTTTCTGCATCGCTTTGCGATAGCCTTCGGGATGGGCGCAGCCAAAATAATTCTCCGCACGATCCTGGAAGGTACGGCCTTTCTGATGGCCAATCACCATGACTTTGGTATTGTCCAGATTCGCGAATCCGACTCGAATCGCCCGGTCGTCGCCAAACAGTTTGTCGCCATGCAACTCCACAAACTCATCAAATACGAGCGACAGATAATCGATGGTGTGCGGTCGATCTTTGTGCCGAGCGACTTGCACCATTTGCCAGGGAGTCAGATTCGCATAAATCTCGCGCGTCAGTTTCGTCAGCTCCTGCCGCATGTCGCGCAGCCGCTGCAGCGATTCCGACGTGCTATCGGATCCCTTTTCCTGCTGTCGAATCCGGTCAGCCAGTTCAGCGATCGGCTGTTCGAATGCGAGATAATCCATCCTGGCGGTTTTCATTGTTAGATATCCTTGTCACCGACAAGTCCCTTGGGATGTTTTCCGGCTCGAAACATTCCGATCCGTTTAAACTCGTTAATGAAGTCGTTCATGTTCGCGGGTCGTTTGTTTGGATCCTTGTCCATCATCCTGGCAACCAGCGATGTCAATTCGCGCGTAGCTCCGCTGCAGCCCAACAGGCTGGGCACCGGAGCCGCCAAATGCCGGCTCAACAAATCGTCTGGATTGGAAGCATTAAACGGAGTTCTGCCCGACATCATTTCAAAAATCACACAACCCAAACTGTAGATGTCCGCGCGTTGATCGAGCGACTGGCGGCGGATCTGTTCCGGCGACATGTAGCTCCGCGTCCCCTGCACCATTTTTGGCCGTGCGCCACCAAACCAGCCTTTTTTCATTTTCATGGCGATTGAGAAATCAATCACTTTTACGTTTCCCTGTTCGTCGACGAGAAAATTGTCGGGTTTAACATCGCAATGAACCCAGCCTTTTTCATGCAGATGCCCGAGTCCGGCCGCACATTTCAATACGATTTGCTTGACGTTGATCTGGACATATTGAGGTCGTTCACGCAATTCGATTTTCAGATTTTTGGCATGGAACAACTGCATCGAAACGAATGGCAATCCGTGAGCACTGTGGAAATCGAAAATGGCAATCACATTCGGATGTCGGACCTCTTTGCCAACTTCCACCTCATGTTTCAATGATGCGATCTCGTTTTTGTCTGACTGAAAATCGGCCAGCACAACCTTCAGCGCCACCCGTTCCTTTTCCCCGGTACGCAGCGCCTCCCAGACTTGCGTCGTGGTACCGGATCGAATCAGTCGAACCAGCTGAAACGGACCCAGAAAATCTCTGCGGGTGGACACGTTGAATCCTGTAAGTGAGCTTGGCTGGCACAACCGTTGAAAACTGGCTCTTGTTGCCAAGTCATCAATTCGAAAACATCATTCGCAAACTACATCATTCTCAATGGGAACTAGTTTAGACCAACGATAGTCCCCTGCCCAACCCAACAATCAAATTCCATCCGCATTTCGGAGGGGGTCAGACCCACTTTTCTGCGACCGCGTGGATTAGCAAAACCATGTTTTTTACCGCCGAAAACTGCGTCAGACCCCAACGGCGCGAACGTTTATGAAAACTCGATGCGGTCGTATTCAACGCTAATGAGCGTCAACCCGTGTGCTGGCGCTGTTGGGCCGGCGACAGATCGGTCTTTCTGGTCCAATACCCAACCGACCCATTCCGGCGATTGACTACCCTGCCCAACTTTAATTAGCGTCCCCACGATATTGCGAGCCATGTTGTACAGGAATCCATTGCACGTCAATTCAATAGACAGGTAATGAAAACCATGTTCCAACTGGAACGTTACTTCCAGTCTGGAAAGAAC
>JBGSXT010000794.1:0-3943 GCA_041751295.1 Mariniblastus sp. | reverse complement strand
GTCGTTTTTTATTGCTTTTTGTGTGCTGAACAATGCGATCCATGGGCAGCAGGCCCGGGCTCCGGTTTTTGATGCCGAGACGCGATTGAAATGGTACCAGGACCATTTGCAGATGCGGGAAGATTCGCCCTTCCGGGAATTGAAGTGGAAACACATCGGGCCGCAACTGATGAGTGGCCGAATCACGGATATCGCCAAACCGCTTGATCAGCCGCATACGTTTTACGTGGCAACGGCATCGGGAGGGCTCTGGAAAACGATCAATGAAGGGACGACATGGCAGTCTATCTTTGACGACGCCCCCAGTGCATCGACTGGAGCCGTAGCGGTGGATCCGGGCAGCTCGGAGACGGTTTGGGTCGGATCGGGTGAAGCCAATATCTTTCGCAGCAGCATGTCTGGGACCGGCGTTTATCGTTCCGACGATGCCGGGAAAACGTGGCGACACATGGGACTGGCCGACTCGCATCATATTGCCCGGATCGTCGTCCACCCCGACGATTCGAATACAGTTTATGTCGCCGCATCGGGCCATGAATATACAGAAAACGAAGAGCGGGGCGTGTACCGAACTCGCGATGGCGGAATGAATTGGAAACGAGTTCTGTTCACCGATTCGATGACTGGGGCCATTGATTTAGTTATCGATCCGACCCATCCGGAGGTGCTGTACGCCGCCATGTGGCGAAGGATTCGCCGTCCCTGGAGTGATCCGTTACCCGGGCCCGGAAATGGAATCTATAAATCGATCGATGGGGGCGACCACTGGACGCAACTCAAAAACGGTTTACCGCCAGAAGAAACGACAGGCCGAATCGGAATCGCGATCGCCCTGTCAAATGCAAATGTACTGTACACCCTGATCGACAGTCACGAATCGGCACGAAAGGCAGAAGAGGGAGAGCGTGATGCGTATGGCCGTCCAAGGAAAGCGGTCATTCGGGGTGCGGTGGTCTATCGGTCCGACGACGCCGGCCAGAATTGGACCAAGGTCAGTCAGGATGGCCGCGGTATGCAGCGATTGTATTCGACCTACGGTTGGGTTTTCGGACAAATCCGGGTCGATCCCAACGACGAAGATGTGGTCTATGCACTGGGAGTTCCGTTGCTGAAATCGGTTGACAGCGGTCGGACATTCAAATCGCTGTCCAGCCGCGTGTTGCATGTTGACCACCATGCGCTGTGGGTCGACCCTGCCAATTCGAATCACCTGATCAATGGCAATGATGGCGGCATCAATATTTCCTACGACGGCGGCGCGACATGGAAGGACGTCGACAATCTGCCAGTCGTGCAGTGTTACAACGTCGCTGTCGATAACGCAACTCCGTTCAACGTTTATATTTCGATTCAGGATAACGGCAGCTGGCGCGGTCCCTCCATCCATCAGCCGGGCATCAATGAAGCGATCCATTGGCGGCATGTTTCGGGGGGTGAAGCGAGTCACATGCAGGTCGATCCGAATGATGAAAAGACGTTTTACTCGGAGTCGTTTTATGGCCGCCTGCTGCGTTCGAATCTGGAAACAGGCAAAACGAAACGAATCGTTCCTGTTGCAGCGACGGGTGAACCAGCTTTGCGCGGTCAATGGCTGGCTCCGTTTCAACTTTCGCCCCACAATTCCCGGATCGTCTATCACGGCATGCAGTATGTATTCCGTTCGCTCGATCGCGGAAACCATTGGGACCGCATCAGTCCTGATCTGACCCGCAACGATCCTGATCGGCAGGGAAACATTCCCTACGCCACGATCACATCACTGAGTGAATCGCCGCTGCAGTTTGGCGTTTTGTATGCCGGGACAGATGACGGACGCGTTCACGTGTCGCGGGATGGCGGAATCAACTGGTCCGAAATCACCGCCGGCTTGCCGAATAAATGGGTTTCACGAATCGTTGCCTCACGGTTTGAAAAGGGAACCGCGTATCTGACTTTGAACGGCAAGAGGGATAACGACTTCCAGGCTTACATCTATCGGACAACAGACTACGGATCGACATGGCAGGATCTCGGCGGCGATATTCCGGGCGGGCCGATCAACGTGATCCGCGAAGATTCAGCCGACGCGGAGACGTTGTACGTGGGCAATGATCTGGGGGTCTACATCAGCACTAATAGTGGCGGGAGCTGGGATGTGCTGGGGAGTAACTTGCCGATTACTTTCGTTCATGATCTGGTGATCCATGAGCGGGACAAAACGGCGGTCATCGCAACACATGGACGAGGTGTTTTTACGTTGAACATCGCAAAAAAACCGCGTCTTCCGGCCGATTCAAGCGAATGAATTTTTTGCCAAAATGCCAATTCAGGTTCGATTGTCGCTGCCTGACCCATTAGAATGATCGGCTGAAGTTGACGCGATCGTGCGCAAAATAACTTAAAAATTGGGAGGCTGGAATGAAACGAATCTGGATTTTGTTGCTGCTGATTTTCCTGACGGTGGGATGTAGCAAAAAGGCACCTGTCGCCGAAAAGGATGCGAACGCGGATTCCACTGCAGGATCAAAAGAAGTGTCCGGTGACTCTAAGGCCAGTCGGGCAAGCGATACGAGTGCCGCCGGGGATGCAGCTGTCGCTGCCGAAGTCATGACACCCGCCAAAGAGTTGCGCGAACTGATGGCAAACTCGGCGACTGCGGATGAAATGATTGCGTTCGCCAAACGGAATCCCGCTTCTGACGAAGCGTTCACCGCAATCAATGGTTTGGCACGCAACCGGGGAATCTCTGCTGAAACCAAAACCGAACTACTTGGTTTGATCAAAGAACAGTTTGTTATGAATGAACAGGTCGATGATTCCCGCGCGATGGAAGCCACCATGATGCTATTGGGACTTGGTGGAATGGAAAACCGGGAGGAAGTGATCGGCGGGATGTTTCAACGCTTTGTCGAAAACGCCAAAGAGTTGAGTCCAACCGCCAGTCAGGCAATTGTCATTATTCTGCAGGCCGGTTCGGAAGAAACCGGAAAACAGGTCAGGACCAGGCTGGTTGAAAATTTTGCTGACGACCCAATGCTGGCTGAAATTGTTGGTCACATGGAACGGGGTATACTCGGCCCGGAAGTTGAAAAATTTCTGACGCATTTGTCCGAGAAGTCAACCAATGAAAAGGTTCAAGGCATTTCGCTCATTACGCTGGCAAAAATGCTTGCTGCAGTACCTGAAACCAAGTCGTTTTTGACGAATGAGCAGTTTGCGCAGAGCCTGTCGGAAGAAACGAAGTCCTGGATCAACGATTTCGATGCGGCCGATCATGCGGAACGGATTACCGAACTGTTGAATCGCGTCAGCGAAGATTTCGCCGATGTAGAAATCGGACGCGGCCAGACTTTGGGTGAAATCGCAGCGGGCGAGCTGTTCGTGATCAACCATTTGAGCGTTGGCAAAGAAGCGCCGGACATCGAAGGCGAAGACATCGACGGTGAAGAGTTCAAGTTGAGCGATTACCGCGGGAAAGTCGTAATGATCGATTTCTGGGGGGATTGGTGACCACCCTGCCGGGCCATGTACCCACACGAGCGGTCGCTCGTAAAACAGTTGTCGGACAAGCCTTTTGCCATTATCGGGGTTAACAGCGACAAAGATCGGGAACAAATTCAGGAAACGGTTTCCGAAAAGAATATTAGCTGGCGCAGCTTTTGGAACGGTCCTGAGGGAACGGGCGGACCAATTTCGACCGAATGGCGTGTGAGCGGTTGGCCAACGATTTATTTGTTGGATGAAAATGGCATCATTCGTTACAAGAATGTTCGAGGTGACGACTTGGATGAGGCGATCGTTACCCTGCTTGCCGAAATGGGTCACGACGTTGAACTCGGGGACCACGAAGAAGAGGAAGAAGAAAAAGAAGCAGACGAAGAGGACGGAAAACCCTAGTCCGTTATCGCAGAATTACAGAAAGCCAGTGCATGTCTGCATTGGCTTTTTTATTGCAAGTTGCCAG
>JBGSXT010000793.1:0-2431 GCA_041751295.1 Mariniblastus sp. | reverse complement strand
GCCAGTCCGATCGTATAGGCTTTGGTTCGTGACCAATCAATTTCTGCCAAATAGTTTTTCGAGGAAGATTTTTTGCCGTTTTTCAGAAACAGGTAGCCGTTTTGCAACAGCCAGGCATTCAAGTCGACACCGCGACGAAATGATTTGAATCCGTGATCAGACATGACGAACAAAGTCGTATCGTTTCCAACGGCCTTCCGTGTTCGACCGACCAATTCGTCCATTTTGACGTACATCTCGCGAATGGTATCACGATAGGTTTCGACCAATGTCTGATTTCCGTTGATCGCCGGATGTCCCGGTTCGCGAAACCGCCAGAACATGTGCTGGATTCGATCTGGTCCATCGAAGACGCAGACGACCATCCCACGCCGCACGCGTTGGAGCGAATCGAAAAACATCTTCTCCCGTTCGGCGTGGATATCGTAGGCCTGTTTGAGAAAATCATCTTCGTTGTTGACGCCCTCGGACAGCGACCAGGTATCTTCGGCCAATCCCAGTGTGGCATACGGCCCCAACAATTTCGACAGGTAGATCGAAAAGACGTTGGGATGTGAGATCGGCATCACCGGGCGGCTTGGCGCGATATTCATTGGCGTGCAATACATTTCGAATGACGGTTCGAGCTGTTTCAACATGAACCGGCAAACGCCGTGGGCTTTCACGCCAATGGCCATCCGAAATGCCACGTCGACCCAACCGCTATATTGATCAAGTGTCAGCGGAATTTTTCTGCCGGCAATATTCAGGTCCGCCTGATTGGCGTTTCGGCGGACAACTTTGAAGGCAATCGAAGTTTCGACCGCATCGTTGCGAAACGTATTTACGGGGCCTGGCATCCGGCCGTGCCAAACATTGCCGCGGCGTTGAACGGGAATCCGTTCACCGCCGGAATCGCCATCGACTGGATCCCGAGCATCACCGGTTTCGCTGAAATGGCAGAACGTGCCTTGCGTCCCGCGAAGGTCGGGTACGCACATGGCCGAAAGTTGTACACCGTGAAAACGATCGGGAGGAAATGTGATCGGGACCCGAATCACCGAGCTGAAGATGCCTGCTTCGCCCAACACATTCCAAAACGGCTTGCTTTTCCGTAGCGAGACGATTTGGGGTGCTTTCAGCGGAATTCGAATTTTGCCCAGTTTCAGCACTCGTTTCGGCTGACTGATTCGAACTGACGAAATCGACGGATAATAACTGGCCGGATCGCGCGTGATAAAGTCAAAAATATTGTGTTTGCCAGGGTTAGTTCCCGTGCTGAACGACGACCAAGCGACCGGTGACAGCGGAGGCCAGGTCGTCCCCAATCGCTGGTAACCCCCTTCCTCGCGCAGACTTGCGAGGTTCTTCAACAAACCCTGCTGCAGGTATTCTTCCACCAGGTCCGGGTCCAATCCGTCCAGTCCCAGAATTACAACCCGCCGCGTTTTCGCGCGCGAGAATGCCCGACGACTGCGAAATTCGCGCCAGACCCAGCGAATTGGCCAGGTCAGCAGCACAAAAAAGGCAGAGAACAGCGCGCCCAATACGGCCAGAAACGAGCCCATCAAAGCGATGCCGGCTCCGGGTCCAATATAGGCCGGTCTGTTGGGGTCAGCTGCGACACTGGCGACTTCGCCGGATGGAGCCATCAATGTGGCCAGCAGGATGCCGACGATCACGAAGGCCATCCAATCGCATTTGCCCAACCTCGCCAGATGCATTTTCCATTGTCCTGATTCCGTTTCCCGGTGACGATCGTGATCTGCATCAAATATCATTTTGGTACTGTGTTCAAAAAGATCGGGACCGCGAATACAATGGATTGCCGCTGATCGGACCGCAATTAACAGGACTGCGCTGCATTTCAGGCAATACCAGCACGAGCTGCAAGCAAGTAATCGACTTGCGGCAAATCCACTTGATTGTGCGTCGTGCTGGTATTCGCGACATTTTAAGCAGAAAGTGGCGCGGTCCAGTTAGGTACATCGTTTATTGTAGAAGCTGCTTCCAAACAAAAACAGTGTTGTCCTGACGACGGACCAACGTAAATCCGAGTGCAATAATCGATGATGGAAAAAATGGTTGTATCCGGCAATTCCGGACGCTCCGGCAGTACCAGGTTGTGGTTGATCGGTGGATTGATCATGTTGCTTGTCGGTGCCGCCGCCTGGATCTGGATGCGACGTGAACCGACGCCCGAATACAATGTGCTTGTCGTTACGATTGACACTACCCGAGCTGACCATATCGGGTGCTACGGTGCCGATTTTGCCAGAACACCGACCATCGATTCACTGGCGAAAAATGGTGTGCTATATCAGCGATGTTACGCACCGGCGCCGATTACACTGCCGTCGCATGCCTCGTTGCTAACCGGGCTGTATCCGTTCCGACATGGAATACGTAACAACGGCGTCGGTCGGTTGGCAGACAACGCCGTAACTTTGCC
>JBGSXT010000792.1:0-4570 GCA_041751295.1 Mariniblastus sp. | reverse complement strand
CGATAGCCCGGCACCAGCTTGCCGCGATCAGTTGGGCTCCCGACAGGTCCGCCCAAGCCAACGTGTGTGCGAGGATAGTCGCCCGAATCACTCGCGTCACCAGCAGGCTGGTGTGTATCCTGTTGGTCGCTCTGCGGATTGTCCGATTGTCCGTCGCCGTGTTGTTGGGTATGTATTTCCTGCGATTGTCCCAAAGCCGTACCCGCCACGAAAATACCTGCCGCGGCCGCGCCTGTGACAAGAAAGTTTCTGCGATCTGCGGGATCGTTCATGTTCATCTCCAAGCGGTCGTTGAAGTTTTGGAATTCGGAATGTTTGTGCCGAACGCGATCTATCGCGGAGTCCGCTTCAACTCAGCCTGTCGAAAATTCTAGCGCGGCTTGGGGGTGGCGTCGATGTGGCCCCCGCCGACCGGTGCGGGCGGTTCCGTGAGCCCACCGGAAAGCAGCATTCCGCGGATGGCAATATCAGTTTCACGATATGTCGTGAGACTGAGGACGTATTCGGTTTCGAGCATCATGTGCAATCGGTGTGCGGCGAGCACGTCGACCCACGTCGCCCGCCGATCCTTGTAACTTTGTGCAAGCATTTCGGTTGCTTCCTGGGCTTTCGGCAGCATGGTCGCCTGATACTCTGTGATGCGCTGCCAGGCAGAGAGATACGTGCGATACTCAGCAGCCAATCGCGTTTGCAATTCCAACTCCAGCCGCCGCGCT
Organism: Mariniblastus sp.; assembly: GCA_041751295.1. Lineage (GTDB taxonomy): Bacteria > Planctomycetota > Planctomycetia > Pirellulales > Pirellulaceae > Mariniblastus. The sequence goes on along the minus strand of JBGSXT010000792.1, from coordinate 3,854 downwards.
TCGGAATGCGCACGGCAGAGGTCGGCTTGGGCCTGTTGAATGGTGCCGCGGTTTCGGTCGAAAAGTGGAATCGGCAACCCAATGGATACACCGACAGTCGTGTCGCCGGCCTCGACGTTTCGACCGACCCTGGTATCGACAAGTATATTCGGAATCGGTTCGACTCGTTCGCGCTCAAGCTGGATTTCATCGTGGCGAATCTTCTGCCGGGCGGCAATCAGTTCAGGACTATTGTTAAGCAACTGTCCGAGGGCTGAATCATAGTCCAACGGCTCCTGCAACATTGTCAGGTTATCTTCCAACGTTGTCGATGAAAGCTGCGGAATACCGGCCATGGCGGCCAGAGTGCGCAAGTTCTGTTGAATGTCATTCTCGGCGTCGTATAAATTTAACTGATCGCGCCGCAGTTCCACCTCGGCCTGCAACACGGCTGAACCCATCGTTTGGCCCAGGTTCAACATTTCACGGTTGGTTTGGACGTTATCGTTGCCGTTGGCGACCAAGCGCCGGTGAATATCAACAACACGTTGCGCGGCGAGTGTGCGGTAGAATTGCGTTCGAAGATCATTGAGTACGCGCTGCTGTTGAGCGTCGGCATTGGTCGCGGCGATTTGCGCCCGCTGCGCATACTTGGCGCGGCTAAGACCTAACTTGCCGGCGGTGACGATCTCCTGCGAGACAAAGCCGCCTTGTAGCTCACCTGCCGTACCATTGACGCCAATCTGTTCGCCGACGTAACCAATTACGGGATTGAACGGAAGGCCCGCCTGATACGCCGCTCCGCGTGCCCCTTGGATCTGGGCATTCGCTTGGGCGAGTGTCGGATTGTTGGCCATTGCCATCCCTTCCAGTTCCTGCAGAGTTAACGCCGAGGACCCCTCGACCGCCACGATCGGTGTGATCATCAGTTCGGTCTGCGGTTGCGATTGCGAAACTTTCTCTTGAAAGGAAAACAACTGGGACTGTGTTTCATTCGTGGGCGCGGTTCGCCGCGCGGAATCATGCTCAGAATTGTGCGAGTTTGGCGACGTCACCGCCCGGCGAGCCGCGGCGGGAGTCTCGTGCTGTGCATACAAATTGACTTGAAAAGGGGACGTGACAAAGCCGTTAAACACGATTGCCGAAAGCAAAACAGCCGGTACGAGATTTCGAGTCATGCTCATCTTTGACCGTTCCCAATATTCGACGCGAGATTTTAATACGAGCGGTAAATCAAGTTTCGGCAGGTGGTTAAGTTTGTTTCAGATTCAAGTACGGAATGGTGTCACTGGATTCTGTACGGACGAGAAGAATTAGCTTCCCCTGACTTCTCAACCCAAAAAACCGAGATGCAACGCTAGCTTTGTTGCGCTATCGGTTTACAGAGACATTTCGGATTACAAAGTCATTACTGACTGGCGTCCTCCGAGATGCGCTATCGATTCCAGCTGAATTCGTGGTGTTATCGGCAGATTGCACAACACGGCTAAAATCGGAAAACTGGGCAAAAAGAATTTTGTCGGAAAATGTCGCAGTCTTGAAAAACCGTTCGGACTATCCCGCCATTCTCGCGACATCGCATGCCGGCCTTATATGCACGCAGGGTCGTTCGCCCGAGTCATTGCGATCCGAAATATCCAAGAGGACTTGGCGTTGTTTTGCGGCAAATAACTTGGCGGCTTCGGCCACGGACTGGATAAACTCGATCCGCTGTTCGCCGCGCAGTTTCTCGATGACATCATCAACCATCTCCGACAGGCCGGAACGGAAATTGTACCGGCCTGTCGAGATTTATTACTGGATCGCCGCCCGTCAAATGCTACTCTAGTGACTCGGCAACCCCAGAGGGCGATTCTGCCCAGCGGCATCGGAACCCATTCCAGGGATCATTATTTGTCTTTGTCGTGGTCGTCGCCATGATGATCTTCCGCCATGCCGGCTTTCTTCAGCTCTTCAACCTTGGCAAGCGTGCCCGTTGGATTGCCTTGGGCTTTTCCCGTGCAACCTTTACAGCAGAGGTATACCGGCTCGCCGTCGATTTCCAGTTTGACTGGAGCGCCCATCGAGCCAAGCAAGTTCTTGTTCTGGACGGGACAGTACTTTTGAGCCTCGATCGCCATTCGTTCTTCTACCGGCAGTTTAGCCAGCGTCGCCGAAACGTTCGTCAGCTTCTCTGCAATGAGCAATGTGGCTTTTCCATCTTTCTTTGCAGCTACAAGGCAGTTCTTGCAACAGACGAAGACCGGTTTGCCTTCGAGCATGACCTTGATCGGCGTGCCCATCGACCCCAGTCGGCTGTACTGCATGATCGGACAGAAACGCTGGTTCGCAGCTAGTTTTTGATCCTCGGGTGAAAGCGTTGCCATTGCTTCCGAAATTTTCTTTTCGGCTTTTTGCATGGCTTCTTTGTCATGGCCGGCTGCATGTTCAGGGTCGTCCTGGGCGCGCGCAGCCAGAGTGCTGATACCGCTCGCCAAAATCGCAATTGCCAAAACCATCAGGGGAAATCGTATCATATTCATTCGGAAACTCCTTCAAAAGAAAAACAGAAAGGGTTGCTTCTTCATCCCGCGGATACTGGCCAGTTACGCCTTGCCAAGCAGGATTCCGCAGGCTGGAGGAAGCTGAGAGCTTTCAACATCATAACATCATTGATTAGATGCAGTACCCGGCCCGTTACTTCACGCAAACCCGGATTTTCACGGAAAATAAACACCGGCTCCAAACGCTGGCACATCGCACGGCAATGTAGTGAGCCGGCCGGGGTTGTCAATTTGACTATTGCCGAAGTTTCATTTGTGACGTATCATTTCTTTGATCTGACCGCCAATCTGGATGGCCGATTCTTCATTGAGCTTGCTTCAACGTGCTCTTTCGATCGAAAGCCATGAATCCGCGATTCACAATTCGAACTTCGAAAGCCTTGCTGGGGAATTGGCTGGCGTTGATGGTTTGTTTGCAACCCTATGGTATCCAAACCCACAACTGTGGATGTGTTGGCGAAAACGCCGGTCACAGGGTTTCGCAGAAATCCTGTTGTGATGGCCGCGATTCGACATATTGTGGTGGCCGCGATTCGACATGTTGTGGTGGCCGCGATTCGGCATGTTGTGGATCCAGCAATACAACCTGTTGTGGCGACCGCGATGGAACATCCTGCAGCTGCGGCGATGATTGTAAATGTTTGGCCCACGAACAGAGTTTACCTGTTCCATTGACACTGCCGCGCTCGAATTCAAACGATCACTTTCTGGTGCTTGTAGTGAACTTTTTCGCGATCACCGCTGCCGAAGATCGTTTCGGCCTGTCTGTCCGGTTTGCCGCGGTCGACTCTCGTGCTTTCCGATCAGCACTTCAAACCTGCGTTTTTCTTGAACGATTCCGGTGCTGAGGCGTCCGGCACAATGATGCTGCGCGCATGACGAAAAGCGAACCGTAAGGATTTCGCTTGTTAGTCGCCGTGTCGTTGTGCAATCTTTTTGAACCGCTGGCGAATTTCAATTTCACCCACGGTATTCAAACCACGTTGCTGTCGGTTGCCAAGCAAACCTTGGTAACCGAATGATACAACGTTTCCAGGCAGAACATATTGTCGTTGAACGCCTGACAAACGACCAATTTCTCCCATCCGAAAATCAGTTAAAGGAGTATTCAGATGATTCGAAATACGATTTGCATAAACACCCTGATCGTCACGCTGCTGGGCAGTGCCCTGCTGTTGTTAAACGGCTGCACCAATTCCGCGAACGATCAGGCCGCGACGACTGACGATTCCGGCACTTCCCAACCGCAGGCGAGCGCCGGGAATGCGACCATGTCATCCGACCAGTCCGGCGATGAAAAGCACGGACACATTCCGGGCGCGCACGGCGGAT
>JBGSXT010000791.1:0-7391 GCA_041751295.1 Mariniblastus sp. | reverse complement strand
CCCTGAGTTCCAGATTTTCCATCAATTGTCAACGGTCGGGGCTTTTGTTCTTGGCTTGGGAATTGTCATGTCGTTTGGTGTACTGGTGTATGCCGTTTTTCGTGGCCCCAAAGTCAATGGCAACCCGTTCGGAGCGGCGTCACAGGAGTGGCAGTCCAGTTCGCCACCCGATTTCCATAACTTTATTCACAAGCCCGTCGTATCAGATCCGTATGACTTCGGCACACAGGTTTATGACGACGAGCTTGATTCGTATATCCATCGCAAATTTGCCGAACCAGCTAAAGTTCCCGCTAAACAGCCGCAGCCGGCAATGGACCCTGTAGCAAGGTCGAAGGAACACTAACTTTTGCTGATCGAGGCTATTCGCCTCGTTGGCAAGGCCTCAAACGCAATGACAAGAACCAGTAAAAACGCCGGAGCCTGTAATGGCAATTGCTGAAACCACGCCTTCAGCCATAGACACCCATCACGAGGGCCACCATGAACATGGTGAGTTCATCGCCCATCATTTCGATTCTGCGGAACAGCAGTATGATTCGGGAAAGCTTGGAATTTGGCTGTTTCTCGTAACCGAGATTCTGTTTTTCAGCGGGCTGTTTGTCGCGTATACCTTGTATCGAACCCATCAGCCCGAAATTTTCGAACAGGCCCACTTTTTTCTCAACAAGTACCTCGGTGGTTTGAATACGCTGGTACTGCTGTTCAGCAGTTTAACGATGGCCTTGGGAGTACGGGCTGCGCAACTGGGCAGAAACAGCGCGGTTGCCGGTTACACATTGATTACGATGTTTTGTGCAGCCATGTTTATTGGCGTCAAGGCTGTCGAATATAGCCATAAATGGGATATGGGGATCTGGGTACGAAGTGCATTCAATTTGCAACTCGGTCATCATGAAGCCGCCGAAGGGACGCTAGCGCATGCTTTAGGGATTTCCGAATACCTCGTCTGGATGAGCCTGGTCCCGGCGATTCTGTTGATCGGTTTCCTCGGCCTCAGCCTGTTTTTCAAGATGACGAACAATGACTTCTTGTTCAAATTTTTTGGTGGCTTAGTCATCACAGTAGGCGGCTATTTCTTCGGCGCCGTTGTCGGCCATTACTTCATGTTGTTTGCCGACAGTGCGACTGAAACTGGTGCTGGACATGCGTCCAACCCCATCGTGCTGTATGCACTACAGGACGGAGAAAACAGTAGCGCCCAGGACGCTGGCGTACTTCCGGGATCGGTGGAATCCGATATGTCCAAGTTGAACGAGTTGCATGAACAGGCCATTCCAAGTGGCGACCTGTCTGGTACTGCGGGGCTGGAAGCCGAACTCGCGGCCAACGATCACGGGCCGGAGAAATCGAAACTCAATCGCGATATTGGGATTTTCTTCAGTATTTATTACTGCATGACCGGTCTGCACGCGATTCATATTATTGCAGGAATCGGATTTCTGTCCTGGATTTTTGCCCGATCTTTGCTGGGACATTGGCGGAGCGATTATTTTGGACCGGTCGACTATGTCGGATTGTATTGGCACCTTGTCGACCTGATCTGGATTTTTCTGTTTCCATTACTTTACCTGATTGATTAGCAGTCCAACCCAAAAATTGAAAATGGCACAAGACACACCTACTCACGACCATGGCTTTGCCCATCCGACTCCCGTTAACTTGCTGGTTGGAGTTTTCATTGCGTTGGTCGTCTTGACCGTGGTCACCATGTTGTTGGCGGGAAATCTCGGGCCGTTCGGATTCGTGGTTGCGATGTCGATTGCGACTCTGAAAGGGGCGCTGGTCATGGGAGTCTTCATGCATATGATTTGGGAAAAGCCCTTCAATGTGATGGTGTTCCTGGGTTCGACCCTGTTTGTCTTTTTGTTCATTTTCATGACATTGACCGATACAAATCATTACCAGGAAACGATCGACGAGTATCCTCGCGCGGCGGAAACTTCCAGCCCCTAGATTTTGTCCCGAAAGGTTTATTTTTTTGCCGCAATGTAAAATCAGGGTGTTCACGGGGATGCCGTTTATCGACCAGCCAACGGCGCCGTTGATTTGAAATCCGTACATCGTTCGTGGGCTGTTAGTTGGACAACTCACCCACATTTGGAGCATAACGACGCACTGGCGAGTTCCAGACCGGCTCGATCAAGCAGTCCCGCTGAGATGTTAAAACAGTCAATCAATCTGGTCCCCTCACGCCCCCATCTGTACCAGGCCAAGCTGGTGTTTTATCTGTTCATCGCCTCGCTCACAACGTTCTTTGTCGCTAGTTTGATCACTTACTGTCTGGTCCGAACCAATGCGTTTCGACAGGAACAGTTTTTCTACAACAGCGGCACGAAGTCTTTTGAGTCGGTTCAACGCCATTACGAAACCTTGCGGGTCCCTGTGTCGTTCTGGACCAGTACCGGACTGTTGGTGCTGATCAGTATTTTTCTGCAACGGGCATGCTGGTTTGTCCATCGCGAACAACAAAACAGTTTTCGCCAATGTTTGGTTTGGGCCTGGGCCGGGGCTGTGGCGTTTGTGCTGGTGCAATCGTTTGGCATGGGGCAGCTGCTGACCCAGCACTTCAGCCAAACGGACGGCTCGACCAAAATCTATGGGATGACATTCACACTGGCATTTATCCACGCGCTGCACGTCCTGGGCGGAATTGTCTTCCTGGGGTTCGTCATTTTTCAATCGCTGCGCAACCGTTACGACCATGAACGACACTGGGCGGTCGATCATTGCGCCGGTTACTGGCATTTCCTCGATATTGTCTGGTTAGCCATGCTGCTTGTATTTGCGATTACGCGGTAAGTGTAGAACCGTTGTTTCAACTGTTTTGAACAATTGGGGACAATTGTTCTACTCTGTTGTTCTACTCTGTTGTTCTACTCTGTCGTGCTACTTCGGAATGTCTTTTCCTGTTGCGTGCTTCCGGCATCCTGACAATAAAAAAACAGGAAGTACGTTGCCCCGTCTTTGCAACCGACACGCGAGCTCGATAATGACCTATAAAGAAATGCGGGCTGATCGCTTAACTTAAATAACGAAACCATCGATGAATTCGGAACAGAATTTCGCGAAATTGAACCTTCAACTTCCGCCGGCTCCAAAAGCGGTTGGTCTCTACAAGTCGGCGCTCGTCGTGGGTTCCATGCTCTACACGTCGGGCCATTTGCCGTTGTTACCCAACGGACAGATTATCACCGGCTGCATCGGACAGGATGCCGATGAAAAGGCCGGATTTGAAGCGGCCCGGCAGGCTGGCCTGACGATACTAGCGACTCTGAAACGGGAACTGGGCAGCCTGGATCGGATCAATCGCGTGGTCAAGCTGCTGGGACTGGTTAACTGCACCAGCGGATTCAAGGGTCAACCGGCCGTTATCAACGGCTGCAGTGAATTGATGCGGGACGTCTTCGGCGAAGAAAACGGGATCGGAACTCGGAATGCAGTCGGCGTCAATTCGTTGCCACTGGGCGCGATGGTCGAAATCGAAGCGATATTCGAATTGAGAATATAACTGAAGGACGAATTGCTAGTTCGTCCGATGCAGCGCCGGGACGAATTGGCAATTCCCCCTACAGTTAAACCGTCACTTGCCGCTCGCTTAAAACTTAGCGGCTGACAAAATGCATGAAGTTTTTCTGAAAACACGGCACACAAATCAAAACGTCACAGATCGGCGTTGTTCCACAAGGCAGAACCATCATGGCCATCTCACAGCGGTTGGAAATCGTCAAACAACAAATGCATTCTGTGCGACTGTATCTGCTGGGCATGTTGGATGGATTGTCCGAAAATGACTGGTTCTGGACTCCGGAGACGCCAACGACACACATCGTCTGGCAGGTCGGGCACATTGCCATGGCCCAATACGGATTGACGTTGTTCCGACAACGGGGACGGGCCGATATCGATTCGGAACTGATGTCGGGAAAGTCCCGCAAAGTATTCATGAAAGGAACGGTTCCTGGATCCGATCGAAGCACTTATCCGAATCCGGACGAGACGCTGGCCATCTTGGCGCGAGTCAATCAACAGATGCTACAGGAAATCGATAGTTTTGATGGCCCTCAGCTCGACGAGCCGGTCGATCCACCGCATGTTGCGTTCGCGACTCGCTATGGAGCGTTGCTGTTCGCCAGTCATCACGAAATGTTGCATGTTGGCCAGATCGGTTTACTCCGTCGATTGATGGGCAAGGAGCCGAAACGATAGCAAAGTCACTGTCTCAGGCGCGCACCGATTTTGATATCGTAATATCGTTCCTCCACAAGCCAATTAAAACCTACAAAAAAAGCCCGCTCGATTGAGCGGACTTTGATTAGCTAATGAACTTGAACAACGGAACTTGAACAACGCTGTTCAAGTTACAGGCTGCCAATTAGCCACCTGTCAAAATCACCACGAACGGATTGACGTCAGCCAAACTGACGATTCCGTCTTCGTTAATATCTGCTTCGCACTGGAAACCGCCGCCGGTCAAAATCGCGACGAATGGGTTGACGTCGGCCAGGGACACAACGCCGTCCAAGTTCACATCGCCTAACGGATTGCCGCAGCCTGCAGCACCGGTGGTGACCGTCAACGTCCAGGACGTGATGTTGCCAAGGTCGGCCGCTGCGTTATCGGAAACATTCAGCACCCATGGTCCATCGGCATTCGTACCGGCGAAATCGGCGAGCAAATCGTTACCGCTGAAAAATCCGCCTGGAAGACTTCCTGAGCCACCAGCGGTTTGGTCGGCAGCGTTACACGCCAAATCAAAATTCGGATCGCCGTCAGTAAACATATAAACGCCGCTCAAGTCCACATTATTGCCAAACGGCGGGTTGTCAAAATCCCCGCCCGGTCGATTGGACAATTCAACCGTAGTCCCGTCATGCGTTACCGCGATGATCAGGTCACCGGCCCATGTGTGCGTTAGACCGTTCAATGATAATTCAACGTCGGTAACGGTTCCGCCACCAGTTCCAGCAATGGTGCTGTTAACTCCGGCTGGACTGTCGTCAGGAATGGAACCGACTGGTGAGGTAGTGGAAAAATCAGCCCAAACTACCGCAGACGTCAACGAAACAGACAGGAAAGCAACAAAAAAACGTTTCATAGCATCACCCTTGTTGAGAAAAATTGGAATCAAAATTGAATTCTCGTGCCTTGAGTCAGGATAATAACAAATTTCCGAATTACAAGCACATTTTCAGCTGGAATCCTGATTCGTGAACGCGATTTACATTAGCAGTCAGAGTCGAACCAAAGTCAAAACTAAAAGCCCATTGCTCGCTGCGATGGGCTTTCCGGTATTGTACGGTTTGCCCATTTAATGAACAAACAACAAGTTTTTACTAAACGATTAACGACGGCGTCGGAAAATTGCCAAACTTGCTGCGCCGAGCATAATCAAAGCGCTGGTTGGTTCTGGAATAACGACACCCTTGTCAAAATCAATGCGGATATTGCTCCAAGTTCCTACGTCGCCGCCGAGATCGTCGCCAAAAGTGAGTTGCCAGCCCTGTTTATTGAATGGACCTGTTACCCAAGTTTCCGCATTGTAGGATCCACTCGGGTAAACTGCAGCGCCAGTCAAACCAATCCACGGGGGACTTCCGCCTGATTGAACAAATGTGTAGGTACCGCCCAAGTTACCGGAACCACCGTTGTCAGTCGTCAAAATGAAAGTTCCCGCGCCACCAGGAGCGATCAGGGAGATATCGACATCTGCGGCAAAAGTGTGGGTCAGATCAATCGTAACCGAGTTGATGGCGTCAATAGTTGCAGTACCGTTCGGAGGAAAACCAAAATTGACAGTAAACGTTGTGTTGTCGACAAATAGGCCTGCGTCTGGTAGTGCCAGAATGTCCGCATTGGCTTCGCCAGCAGCGCAAATTAAAGCCAATACGCTAAACAAAGTCGCTAATTTCTTCATGTTGGAGTCTCCATCGGGTTTAAGTGTGTTTCCGTCAACGTCGAAACGGAAAATACAAAACTGCAATCACGCAAGCCGCACTCTGCAATCGCGTTTTCTGTATTTTGGCGAAGGCGTTGTGCACATAACTTACGACACGACTCTAACTTATCATCCGAATGTATCGATTACAACAAATATGCCAATAAATTCTTTACAAAAAATTAATATTGTGTTGAAAATCAAACGGTCCCGTTTGCAGCATGAATCATTCCAATCCGGCAATTTCCAGTCTTCGCTCAAACAATTCGACAATAAACGAGGGATCAGTGGATTTGCAATATGACGCCTACATTCGGTTTTTCTACATCGTGGACAGCATTGATTCTCGAATTGGCGTAAGCCGGTAACCGCATTTTGGTCAAATCACACCTGATTACCCTGTGTGCGCCCATGACTTTGATCAAAGCGGACCCCCCACATCGTTGAATCGGAATGGGAAGGGGACACATGTTTCCCGATTCGGGGCAAGAGCTGCAGTAGGTCAGCGAGAAATTTCCAACGTATCACGCATTGACGTCGCACGAAATTTCCTGCAACCCCAGCCCGAAACCGAACAATTGGACGGTAAAATGGGGCTATTGATGCGAGGGGACGGAACCGGCAGTTTCGAGCCTGTCGGCCCGAAGCAATCCGGGATCATCGTGCCGGAACAGGGGTTGGCATTGGCGGTGTTCGACTTCAATCATGACAATATACCCGATTATGTAATGACTATTAACGATGGACCCGTCTGCGTTTTGAAAACAAAAATACGCCTGGAAATCGAAAACACCTGTCCCTTAACCTCGACGCCGGGAGCTGTAATCGTTGGGGGTGGGAGCCAGTGCTGAATTGGTCAGCGGGAGCAGGAAACGGAAACGATCGGATTTGAAAACGTGGCCCATTAATGGCTACAGGGAGCTGTTTTGTCCACTCCCTATTTCGCAAATAAAATTTCTTCAATGCCAACAAACGTCGGATTGAGAGCTATGACATGGTCATTTTTATCCAGAATGACAATGTACGGCGTCTCATCGATTGGAACCCTGTTGGAAAACTCTTTGCCGCGATCCGTTGTTGCGTCCAAATACCAAACCTGCCAATGAACGCTTTTGCCCGCAAATGTCTTAAGGTCATTGAGTTTTTCCAGGCTGTCTTGCCGATCAAAGTAGAGGACGACAAGTTCCAGTCTTGAATTCAATAGTTCACCCGTCACCACGGATACCAGTTCATTGAATGCTAAGACCGATTCGGAATGCCCGATCGCTGCAACGAAGTACAGTATTCGGTATTTTGCTTCAGCGATTTTGAATTTGACAGGTTTGGACTCAAAATCCGTGAAACAGGAGATATCGAATGGCATTTGAAACAGTTTCATTCGTTGGTCGAAATTTGCCAGTTCCGTTTGGAGTTTGCCGGTTGTACCCTTTTTTGCCGAGTTTTCCAGTTTTTG
>JBGSXT010000790.1:0-2047 GCA_041751295.1 Mariniblastus sp. | reverse complement strand
GATACGTTGGCTCGGCTGTAAAAGTTCACAACCTAGCCTGAGAACCGGACCTTCGAAACGGGCAGATTGATTTGCCTGAAGCCGTTGCCTGCAACGGTGCCGGATTACTTGGGAGTGATAGTACACATCATCTTTTTTGACTGTTGCGATGGCATGCTTTCGACTTTGCCAAACTCGGATAACATTGCGACCACGCCTTCCATGACTTTGCGCCCCTCCTCGATATGAGCCATCTCGCGGCCGCGAAACATGACCGTCACCTGCACCTTGTCCCGATGTTTCAGAAAGCCGATCGCCTGTTTGACTTTGAATTCAATATCGTGCTGGCCTGTTTTTGGACGCAGACGAATTTCTTTCAATTTGGTCTGGTGCTGCTTGCTGCTCTTCTGCGTGCGTTTGTTTTTTTCGTATTTGAATTTGCCGAAATCCATGATTCGGCAAACGGGGGGTTTGGCGTCGGGTGCGACTTCAACAAGGTCCAACCCGATGTCGCGGGCTTTTTCCAATGCAACTTTTGTAGGAATGACTCCAAGTTGTTCTCCATCCTGATCAATGACTCGAATCGGGCTGACCTTTATCTGTTCATTGATGCGATTGTTTTTCTGGTCGATATTATGTTTCCTCCAACGGGTCAAAGATTGAATGGTTTCCGGTCATCAACAGTTGTTGACCTGGAACCCAATTTTTGTGTTACGTATCTTAAGCGTAGTCAATTGATGTTTGCACGGTCAATCGACCGATTCCGCACAATTTTTTTTGCTTTTCCGCGACGTTTTTCACGTCTCCTGACGGCGCAGTGTTTTCTCGGCGACTTCCAGCAGCATTTTTTCCATGGTCGTTTTGATAGGCATCGCACCCAGATCATCGCCAACCCGGGGCCTCAGCGAAACCGAACCGGATTCCGCATCCCGAGGGCCAACGATCAACATATAGGGAACCATGGCGTTGCGGGCATCAACAATTTTCGCGCCCAATTTCTCACCTCGGTAATCCCCTTCGACGCGCAGTCCGGCCCGTTTCATTTCCGCCTGCACGCCGCGCGCGTACTCTTCAGACTTCTCGCTGACAGTCAGAATCCGGGCCTGCTCCGGTGCCAGCCATAACGGGAACTCACCGGCAAAATGTTCAATCAATACGCCCACAAACCGCTCCATGCTGCCGAACGGAGCCCGGTGAATCATGATCGGTCGATGCGGCCTGTTATCCGCACCGATGTAATTCAAATCAAAACGGATGGGCAAGTTGTAATCAACCTGCACGGTACCCAATTGCCAGCTGCGACCGATGCAATCCCGGACGACGAAGTCGATCTTCGGTCCATAAAAGGCTGCCTCGCCAATCTCCTCGGAAAACTCCTTGCCTAAACTGGCAGCTGCATCCCGACAGGCCTGTTCGGCCAATTTCCAGTTTTCCGGATCGCCGACGTATTTGTCGCTGTCGGGGTCGCGCAGTCCAACGCGCACCCGATAATCGTCCATCCCCATCACATCGAAAATGATTTTCACCAGCTCCAGGCACCCGGCAACTTCGTCAGACAACTGTTCCTGGGTTACGAACAAATGCGCGTCGTCCTGAGTGAAGCCACGCACCCGTGTCAGTCCACCGATCTCACCCGACTGCTCCCAGCGGTAAACGGTTCCAAATTCCGACAGGCGAATGGGCAGATCGCGGTAGCTGCGCTGCTGCGAATCGTAGATTTTTACGTGATGGGGACAATTCATCGGACGCAACAGATAACCATCGATGTCACCAAGTTGCAGCATGTTCGACAGTTCCCCGCAGCTGCAATCGTCGTCGGCCAGTTTTGCCAATTGTTCACGCTGAATGATCGGCGGGTACTGACTGTCCTGGTAATAAGGAAAATGGCCACTGGTTTTGTACAGTTCCAATTTTCCAATATGCGGCGTGAAGACTTGTTGATATCCCTGTTGGGCCAAATGCTTCGAAATAAAATCCTGCAGAGTCTGTCGGATAAAGGCCCCTTTGGGGGTCCACAGAATCAAACCTTGCCCAACCATTTCATCGATATGAAACAGTCCCAACTGTT
>JBGSXT010000789.1:0-2019 GCA_041751295.1 Mariniblastus sp. | reverse complement strand
GCTGGCCGAGAACCGTAATCAGCCCGCGATTTCCGCCGATGATATTGAGTTGCGGTTGGAAGCCAACATTAACGGATTGCCCGACGCAAAATCGGCCGTTGCCATGGGAGCCTCCGGAGTCGGACTGTACCGAACTGAATATCTTTATCTGACCCATCCCGATGTTCCCGACGAAGATGAACAGTACGAACGCTATCGAGACATCATTGCTGCCAGTCCGAACAACAACGTGACCATCCGGACACTCGATATTGGCGGCGACAAAACGGTTGCCTATCTGGGCCACAATCATCAGGAAGCCAATCCGTTCATGGGCTGGCGGAGCATCCGACTCTCCTTCGAACACCCGGAGTTTTTTAATACTCAAATCCGCGCGATCGTCCGCGCAGCCAGCGATTTTCCCAAAGGGACGGTGCGATTGATGTTTCCGATGGTGACCACGGTTGAAGAAGTGCGCCGACTGAAAAGCATGGTCAGACGGGCTTACAAGAAACTGTCCCATCGCAGCCGCAAACCGAAAGTACTGCCGATTGGAATGATGCTGGAAGTTCCCGCTGCCGCGATATCGATTGATGCCATGCTGGAGCTGGTCGATTTCGTTTCGATCGGTTCGAACGATCTCGTCCAATATCTGATGGCAGCTGACCGGGACAACCCGAAAGTCGCCCACCTCTGTCAACCACTCGCGCCTCCAGTCCTGATGGTGCTCGATCGCGTCATCAAGGCTTGTAACAAAGCCAATGTGCCGGTCACGCTGTGTGGTGAAATGGCGGGCAAACCCAAAGCGTTTGTCCTGCTGTTGGGCATGGGCCTGCGACGCTTCAGCATGTCCCCGGCCTTTATCCCTTCGATCAAGCAACTGGCAAGTCAGGTGAGCGTCCACGAATCGGAACAGATATTAAAATCGGTCATGAAACTCAAAACCACGGCCCAGGTCAAACGATTCATGACCCGCCAACTCGAACAGCTGGCCCCCAATCTGGCCCTGCTCGATACGACCAACTGATTCGACGTTGGATACGAAATTAAAATATTCTGCCCGAAACATCCGGTTGCGGCACTTTTGAACCGATCGCCTGGCGCTCAACGCCTGCTGTCTTCATCAGTAAAGCTATTCGCATCTGAACTCGAATTACCTCAAATTGAGGTGGCCCACGGTTGACGGGCGCTCGAACCTCTAATCCAGCCGGGAGGAAGCAAGGGTCAGGGGACGTGCAGTGAACTTCACTTCAGGCCGATCTCTTTCAGTTTCCCGGCGATATGAACCAGTGAACCGCCGGCGATGTATTTTCCCGCGGGATCGATCAAAACAAAATGCTGAGGCGCCCAGACACCCAGCTGTTTTTGAATATGGCGCTCTTCTTTATATTTCACTTGAGCGTCAATCCAGTTCATTCCTGTCGGAATTTGATCGGGGAATCTTACCACCCTTCCAGTGCCATGCGCCTCGATGCCAAGGATGGTTGTGTTGCCCTTCTTCGCGACTGCCTTAGCGAGCATGTGAAGTTTGGGCGTGTCTCTTTCACAAAGATTGCACCACGGCGCCCAGAAATCAATCAATACGTACTTCCCGCGTAGCGATGATAGTCTTGAAGGCTCCGATTGCCCGGCAGGCGTAAACTCAAAATCTTCAACTACAGTCCCTGGCAACGGGTCGTCGAAAACGTCAACTTCCAGCGTCCCCAGATCCAACGTTTGATCGCCAACTTCAAACTCATGTTGGAACCGAGACAAAGGGTGAGCCCAGGCGTTGCTTGCGGATTTGGCTTCCGCGAAAATGCACAACGCATATTTTCCTGGTCGCAGGATATCAACCGAGATAGAGCCCTCCTCCGACAGCGTCCCCATGTAAGTGTCGAAGCAATCATCATATGCTCGTTTGAGTGCCCAGTTTTGCAATTCATCAAGTCGTTGAGAAATTTCGTCCACATTCAAATGTTCGATCCCGAGTTCCTTGAGTTCCAGTCTTACGTCAGTCGGCAATTCAACGGCAGGCTCCATTGAACGTAAATGAAACCG
>JBGSXT010000788.1:0-5014 GCA_041751295.1 Mariniblastus sp. | reverse complement strand
ATGGACCCAATCCGCGCGAGTGCATTGACAAATGTCGGGAATTCCAGATGTGTCTGTTGGGCAATCACGACAACGGTGCGTTGTTCGATCCGGATGGATTCAGCCGAGGCGCGGAACAGGCGATTTTCTGGACCCGACGGGAACTGGAAAATACCGATATGATCGGCTGTCAGGACCGCTGGAACTTTCTGGCTCGTCTCCCTCGGACACATCGGGAGGGGGATTTCATGTTTGTCCACGGTTCGGCACGCAGTCCTCTCGATGAATACGTGTTCCCCGAAGATGTCTATAACCAGCGGAAGATGGAGCGGATTTTTGGCTTTGTTCAGAAGTACAGTTTCCAGGGGCATACCCATGTGCCTGGAGTGTTCACGGAAAATCTGCGATTCCATCCGCCGTCGGAGATCAGTAACCGTTATACACTCGGCGACCAGAAAGCGATGATCAACGTTGGCAGCGTCGGTCAACCGAGAGACAACGACCCACGCAGCTGTTATGTGATTCTCGATGGATTGAATATCGAATTCCGCCGTGTCGAGTATCCCTATGATACAACGCGGCACAAGATCCTTGAGATTGCCGAGTTGGACGATTTTCTTGGTGAGCGACTGGCAATCGGACATTGAACGGATCATTCCGGATTGAATTCGTTGCCGCTCGCCGCAATTGGCTTATTTTCCAAATCCCCCTTTCAATATTTGGCGATAATCCGAGAATACCGGGTGATGGCGGGCTTATCGCGGTTGCGAAATATTGAGTCGCGCAATGCGACATTCGGGAATTTCTATTTGTGACTAATCGAACTCTAGTTTTAGTTTCGCTGGTGATGCTGGCCATGCTGGGCACGTCGTTCCTGCAAAGGATCTACTTTCCCCCGGAACCGCCTCAGGAAAATCAGACTCTGGCGCAGGCCGATTCCGACATCAACGACAATGCAGCGGAAACTTCACCAGCGACACCCGCGAATGGCAGCGCCAACCTGAGTGACAAGTTTAATGACCTGGACGCAACGCCAGTGGACACTGGAAATCAGCAGGGCCCCGAGCGGTCTGGAGGGACTGATACCCAAATCGAAAAGGCGGAGTTCGACGATTCGGTTGGGGCACCACCGACAGTGGCGCCCGAAGAACAGGCTGTTGGAGATAGCGCGCTGTATTCGCTGGGATCAGTCGGGGTCGACAGCGAGTTCCGCTTCCTGATTACGTTTGATTCGGCTGGTGGAACGGTTCGACGTGTCGAATTGAATTTCCGCGACCGAAAAGGGAAATTCAGATATCGGGATTTGGAAAACCGCAGCGGTTACCTGGGCGAGCTCGATTGTGTCACGACTCCGATCGGATGCAAAGTGCGCGTGGTTGGCAATGGAACTCCAGCCCAGGTTGTCGGTTTGCAGCCAGGCGACATTCTCAAAGCGATGGACGGCGAGCCGATTACGACTGCTGACGATTGGCAAAAAAAGTTGGCCCGAACCAAACCGGGGCAATCGATTGAGCTGTTTGCCGAACGGGGAGAGGAGCATTTGGAACAGACGTTCCAGATTCGGTTAACCGACAAGCCGATGGAGATGATTCGACCGGATCCTGATTTTTTGGAGGCCGGCCATTTTGGACGTCCTTCCTTCCGGACCACGCTGCTCGAGCCCACGCCGTTGAAACTGCAATGGCCCGAACTTGATCCTGGCATGATGGACGCGATCTGGCAGATGGAGCCGATTTCCGACCGCGAGATCAAATTTTCTTTTACCGTCAGCGACGGGCAAATCCGCAAACGCGAAATTGAACTGGCTGAACCGATTGCAATTAAAGGTCCGATCCGGGTCTCCAAATCGTACACGTTACAACCGGTGGCCGACAATTCAATTCATGCCGAAGGTCAGCGGGACTTCCATTTCGATTTGAAGCTGGAAATCGAAAATCTTTCGGACAGTAAACAGCAGGTCACTTGCCAATTGGACGGTCCGTTAGGCACGCCGACTGAAACATGGTGGTATCAAAACAAAATCCACGGGCGAAATTCTGCGATTGGATACGTCGCTGGTGCCCGGGATGTCATCGCTTCGACGGCTCAGAACGAGTTTACTTTTTTTGGTGGCCCGGAGATTGTGGCTAACGTTCAGAAAACAGAGCCCAAGTTCCAGTGGCTGCTGAAGCCGCCGACCACGGCATCGGAAGAATCGCAAGCCATCAACTACTTGAGTGTTGACGCGCAGTATTTCAATGTAGCGCTGTTGCCGTCCGCTGAATCTGAACCATTTACCGCTTATTCCGTACTTGCCGATGTCTCGGACGTTTCCATTCCTGACAACAAACGGCTGCAGAGACTGGTTGATTGCACGTTCCGGATGTTCAAGACGGTGGACCTGGCGACTGGTGAAAACTGGTCGCAGTCATTCGAGATTTTTGCCGGACCCAAGGAGCCAAAAATCCTCGATGCCTATGGACTGGGAGAAGTACGTTCTTTCGGCTGGTTCGCCGTGTTTTCCAAGCCCCTGTGCTGGCTGTTGGAGAAATTCTATTACCTGACATTCCAATGGGGATATGGTATCCCAATCATCCTGCTGACCGTGCTGGTTCGCAGCTGCATGATTCCGATCAGCCGTAAAGCTGCGCTCAATGCACAAATGATGCAATATTTGCAGCCGCAAATGAAAGAGCTGGCTGACAAATATAAGGACGACATGGAAAAACGGGGGCAGGCCCAACGGGATCTGTTCAAAAAATACAAGTACAACCCCTTCGGCGGTTGCTTCATGGCTCTGCTGCAGATTCCGATCTTCATTGGTTTGTACCGGGGCCTGTCTGTGGATATTGCTTTGCGGGATCAGCCGTTGTTTCCGGGTTTGAGTTGGTGTTCCAATTTGTCCGCGCCGGATTTTTTCTGGTACTGGAAAGATACCTTGCCTGGATTCATGAACTTTCTCACCGATGAAACGGGTTGGCTGGGTCCTTATCTGAATATTCTGCCGATCATCACCTGCGTTTTGTTTGTCGTCCAGCAAAAACTCTTTACACCTCCACCCACGGACGAACAACAGGAGATGATGCACAAAGTCATGAAATACATGACGATCTTCATGGGGGTATTGTTTTTCAAAGTCCCCGCCGGTTTGTGTCTGTATTTTATTACGTCCAGCGCCTGGGGTATCGCCGAACGGAAAATGTTGCCCAAGCCTGAGCTGAATAAAAGCCGATTGGACGATGTTGGGGAATCCATTCCGGACAAGGCGGAAATCCGAAAGTTGGAACGAAAAAAAGTGCAGCTGGAAAAAGCGGACATCCAACGTCAGCTGGATGTTGAAAACAAAAAACGGATCGACCGGGAACGCAAGAAAAAATTGAAGAACCGTGGCGTTTGATTTGATGTCTCGGACCATCACTTTTCCTGTCTGGCGGCTGGCACCCGGCATTTTTGAGCCACAATGAAATTAGATGTTGAGGACACGATTGCCGCGATTGCGTCCGCACCGGGTTCTTCGCTGAGAGGCATCATCCGGATCAGCGGTCGCGACGCGATCGCAAGCATCATCGACTCGTTCCGAGTCGAACGTCTTCAAACCGACACTGCCGACGGTGCGGACGGGGACAGCGGCACGGCGCCCCTGGTCGGGACCCAGACCATGGCTCCCTTTCGCCAATGGATCATGGAACTTGTCTCTGCGGAATTCTGCCGGTGTTCGCTTCAGCTGGAACCGGAAATCGAAGTGGATGCGAACCTGTTGGTCTGGCCCGACTCGCGCAGCTTCACTCGTCAGCCCTCCGTTGAAATCCATACTGTCGGTTCGTTACCGGTTTTGCAAATGATCCTTGATCGCTTGTTGGCCGGTGGTTGCCGCCTGGCGGAACCGGGCGAATTCACGATGCGTGCGTTTCTGTCTGGGCGAATTGATTTGACCCAGGCGGAAGCTGTGATGGGCGTGGTCGATGCCCGCAACCAACAACAGTTCGCCAGGGCGTTGACTCAGCTGGCTGGCGGCATCGGCACCCCGATTACGAACATTCGAGATCAGTTGTTGGGATTATTGGCGGAACTGGAAGCCGGATTGGACTTTGCCGAAGAGGATATTGAATTTATTTCAGCCGTCGAATTGCAACGGCAACTGGCCCAGATCGCCGAGCGACTTGATTCGATCAAGCATCAGATCTGCAACCGGCAACAGGTCAACGAGCGCGTGAAAGCAGTACTCATCGGGCGACCAAATGTCGGCAAAAGCAGCCTGTTCAATGCGCTTTCCGGTGCGATGGCAATCGTTTCCCGAATCGAAGGGACAACGCGAGACTATCTGACCGCTGTATTGGAAATGGATGGTGTTTCCATCGAGTTGGTGGATACGGCTGGCATAGAAGATCTGTCCGGCGTTGATGGTCGGATCGGTTCCATGATCGAACTGATGAATCAACAGACCACATCCCAACTTCGCGATTCCGATATTTGCATCCTGTGTATGGAATACGGAAACGAGTCTAACCGCCTTGAGAATGAACTGATGCAATCGACGGATCGACCTGTCATTGGCGTACTGACCAAATCCGACCTGAACCGGCATCGAACTGGGGCTTCACAAACGGGTATGTTGACCAGCGCGATTGAACGACAGGGCATTGATGAACTGAAATCAGCGATATTTGGGTTGGCGAAATCCATTCGCGACAGCGATTCGGCATTGACCACAACGGTAGTTCGATCGACTCAATCACTCGATGACGCTACCCAATCGATCGCCCTTGCCAGGCAGGCGGCGGATTCAGGGTTGGGGGAAGAAGTGGTCGCGGCCGAATTGCGAACCGCGTTGGATCAGCTGGGGAGGGTCGTCGGCTGCATTTACACCGACGATATCCTGGACCTTGTATTCAGCCGATTTTGCATCGGAAAATAACGGTTTTCCGCGCCAATCCAGCCGGAAAACGAGACCGGCAATGGGCGGCACTGCCTGTTGTTAACGAGGAACGGCCCGTAAGATAGCGGATTCGGTTTCCCGGTTAACTGTTTCATTTCCAGTTTTTAAAATGATTTCGAC
>JBGSXT010000787.1:0-1998 GCA_041751295.1 Mariniblastus sp. | reverse complement strand
CTGATGATTCTATTTGTGTTCCTGTCGAACGCTTCGCCAACCAATGGGCAAAATGGGTCGTCATTGCCGGAACCTTCCGCCATGCCGGCCCTGAATGGTTCCGCACAGATACCGGAATCGCTTCCCGAAGATTCTCTGGTTCATGGCGTTGTCACGCAACCAAAAGCCGATCTCGACCCCGGTTCTGATCTCGAAAAGCAAACTGATGTTTCAACTCCTGGTAATGCAGCCGATCGATCCGAATCCTATGTTCAGGCTCCACCAGTGGGCTTGCCGTCCAGTTCCGAATCGAAGTTTATCGACTATCTGGCTCGTGAAACGAAGAATCTGACCTCGCGCGAAGGGACGGGTTCATCGATAAAACTGGTTTTGTTGTTGGGTGCCTTGAGCCTCGCCCCGGCGGGACTGCTGATGACAACCTGTTACGTGCGGATCATTGTGGTCCTCAGTCTGTTACGTCAGGCATTTGGCGCCCAACAATTGCCTCCCAACCAGGTGATCGCCGCGCTGTCGTTATTCCTGACGCTGCTGGTGATGACGCCGGTTTGGCAACAGGTCAAATCCGAAGCGATCGATCCCTATTCGGCTTCCGAGGAGCTGGATTGGGAGGAGGCTTGGCAGCGTGGCATTGTGCCGGTTAAGAATTTCATGGGGCGTCAAATCGAGATTGCAAAAAACGGTAATTCGATCGCGATGTTTTACAAATACGTTCCCCAGTTGCAAGCCAGCAATCCACCTTCGCGGATTGAAGATGTCCCGATCACGGTTCTGCTTCCGGCGTTTATCGTGAGTGAATTGAAAATTGCCTTTTTACTTGGGTTCCAGATTTTTCTCCCTTTTCTGGTCCTCGACTTTGTTGTGTCGACCGTCACGGTTTCGATGGGGATGTTGATGTTGCCGCCGACAATGGTCAGTTTTCCATTGAAACTGATTCTGTTCGTCATGGTGGACGGCTGGAGTCTGGTGGTTGGCATGTTGTTGCAAAGCTTTGGAACCTTCAGCTAAGGAAAACATCTTGAATCCGGAAGATGCAGTAGATTTTGGACGCGAAGCGGTGATGGTTTGCCTGACAATCGCTGCCCCGATTCTGGTCGTGGGCGTGGTCGCCGCAACTGTGATTGGTGTCGTTCAAGCGATGACCCAGGTCCAGGATCAGGCAGTTTCCTTCATTCCAAAAATCGTGCTGATTGCGATTACATTCGTACTGTTTCTGCCCTGGATGACTGACCGGTTTGTCGAGTACGGACGGGAAATGTTTGAAACACCCCGGTTCATCACCGCCGTTCCGTCCACACGAGGAAACGGACCTGGCGGCCCCTCGGATGGAAAAATGCCGAGTGATTTGCGATGACCCTGGCGTTCGGCTTCGCATTGATTGGCACCCGGATCGCGGCGATGCTGGTGACGGCACCCGTGTTTGGAGATCGCGAGGTGCCGATGTATTTGCGAATGTTCCTGGCAGTCATGATCTCGCTGGCTGTGGCTCCGCTGATTTTCAGCAACGGCCAAACGATGCCATTTGACACTGATTCCGTCGCGTCCGATTTGATCGCGGCGATGTTTGCCGAAGCTGTCATCGGGGGGCTGATCGGACTAGGCGTGCTGATTATTTTCTCCAGTGCCCAAATGATTGGGTCCGTGATCGGGCAAATGTCGGGAATGCAGTTGGATACGTTCACACAAATCGATTCCGGTTTCGGATCAATGCCGACGTCGCGACTGATTGGAATTGTGACCGCCGCCGTTTTCGTGTTGATCGACGGGCCGGAATTGGTAATTACGGCTGTACTCGATTCATTTTCATCCATTCCGATCGGCCAGAGCCTGGGAACCGACTCAGTAATCACGCTGATCACTACTCTGTTGGGCCAGAGTTTCGAATTGACTGTTCGCGCGATCGCTCCGGCGATTGCCACGCTGCTGGCGTCGACTGTTCTGGTCGGGATGCTGTCGCGAACCCTGCCGCAATTGAACCTGATTCAACTGGGCCTCAGCTCC
>JBGSXT010000786.1:0-11536 GCA_041751295.1 Mariniblastus sp. | reverse complement strand
CAATATATTCCGGTAAGGTGGCTTGGTGTACGAATGCATTGTTGGTGTACCGCTTAAATCCGGAGTCAGTTCGCATGGTGCCCGTTAGTGTATCGGGCTAAAATAATGGCGCACGCAATTTACTCCGAGCGGAACACGATGACAAAAACCCGAAAACGACAGGCCTTTGCAACCCCCGCAACACAGGATAAATCAGCGTCGGCCCGTCCGGAAAAATTGATCGACACGACCAGCGGTCTATTCGCGTTTTTTCGAGACCACGGTGTGCGAGAGACGATCGAGTCGATTCTGATCGCTGTCGTGCTGGCTTTGATGTTTCGCGCCTATGAAGCGGAAGCCTTCATTATTCCGACCGGGTCGATGGCCCCCTCTCTCCAGGGGCAACACATGGATGTGGTTTGTGAACAGTGTGGATACCAGTATCGGGCCGGAGCCAGCAACAGCGCTTCCAATGTTGACCCTCTTCAGCAGGGAATTGTGACGAAAACTTATTGTCCGATTTGCCGGTTTGGAATGAACATGCAACAGCGGAATCCGGACCATCAATCCAATAACGGTGACCGCATTCTGGTTAACAAGTTCGTGTATGATTTTCAGGCTCCTGAACGTTTTGATGTGATCGTTTTCAAGAATCCGAATAATGGAAAACAAAACTACATCAAACGGTTGATCGGACTGCCCGGGGATAGAATCCTGATCGAAAATGGTGACATCTTCAATGTCAAAACGGGTGCCGATGGCCAACCTGAAAAAGAAATTATTCGAAAACCGATCGACAAGATTGATGCCATGTTGCAACTGGTCGATGACACCAACCATATTGCCCGCCAGTTCCAAAGCGTCGATTGGCCCAGTCGCTGGAACGAATGGGATCGTCCAGATGTTGCCTGGAAAGTCAACGAATCCGACGGAAATCCGTACTTCGCAATTGACGCGGAAAACAATCAAATGCGTTGGCTGCGCTATCGACATCTCGCGCCCCGAAGCGCGTTTGATGAATTTGTCTTCGAACAGGTCGAAAAGAATCGAGTGATCGGCGGCAACGCTCCTCCGACCGAATGGGATCAGATTGAAAATGATCAAATTCCCGATCGTATCCAGGACGACAACGGACAAATCGCGCCGGGAGCTCTGATTCGCGACTATTACGAATACAACGATCGGCGAGTTCGCTTCAGGCAGCGGGCTGGCGGTGATTTCGTTGCCGAACACGTCTCTTGGGCATCACACTGGGTCGGCGATCTGGCGCTCGAGGGTGAATTGGAGATCGACTCCGATGGCGGAGAATTGGGCCTGGATGTGGTCGAAGGGGGCGTCCATTTCAAATGCATCATTGATATCGCAACCGGACAGGCAACGATAACTGCAGAAGCGGATGGAGTGATTGCGGACAACGTCCAGTTTGATACCGCCAACCACCAACCTCCGACCGCAAAGACGAACCTGCAAGGTCCCGGTTCCTATAAGGTACGCTACGCCAACATTGATAACATGATCTACCTGTGGATTAACAACCGGTATGTTGATTTTCAAGGATCGTCGTACGAGTTCAAGACGGACAGTCGACCCGTTCCGCAATATGCCAAAAGCGATCCAGCGGATGCGGAACCGCTGGGCATTGGAGCTGCAAACGCATCTGTTCGCGTGAATCGGCTAAAGGTTCTTCGGGATATCTATTATGTTGCACCCGTTGCGATCATGCCCAACGGCGATGCTGATATTCGCAATGAAACGGGAACTGACAATCACAAGCTGATTTTGACGTACGAGAATCCCCAGCTTTGGAATTCCGATGTTGGCAGGCAGATTTTTCAACGACCCTCGGAAACCGGTCCGATTTTTGAATTGGCTGATGGGCAATATTTCCCGATGGGTGACAACAGCCCAGCCAGCCAGGACGCACGAATTTGGGGCGATGATCATTTCGTGGATGAGGACTATTTGATTGGAAGAGCCATGTTCATTTACTGGCCACACAGCTTGAATAGCCCGATCAAATATTTTCCGAATTTTCGCCGGATGGGATTCATACGATAACAGTAACCGGATCAGATATGGATATCCTGAACGTTGAAGGATTGGTCAAGTCGTACCAGCGCCGGCGCGTCGTTGACGGCGTTGCGTTGCAGGTTTCTCCGGGAGAGATTGTCGGTCTGTTGGGGCCCAATGGTGCCGGCAAAACGACCACGTTTCGAATGATTTGCGGGATGGTTATTCCCGATGCGGGTCGGGTCTTTCTGTCCGGTGAAGACGTCACAAAATGGCCCATGTATCGGCGTGCCCGCGAAGGAGGCATGGGTTACTTGCCCCAGCAATCGAGCGTGTTTGCAAAATTGTCTGCCCAGGATAACCTCCGCGGAATCATGCAGCTGTTGGGATTCAAAAGGAGTCGCCAGCGCGAACGATGCGAAGAATTGCTGGACCTTTTCTAAATCACCCACCTTCGAAAAATAGCCGCTGGTAAATTATCTGGCGGCGAGAGGCGGCGGCTGGAGATTGCCCGTTGCCTGGTTTCCGAACCGCAAATCATCATGCTCGATGAGCCATTCGCCGGTATCGATCCTGTCACGGTGCAAAGTATCCAAGCGATTATTCGCGATCTGGCCAATAAAGGAATCGCGATCCTGATTACCGATCACGCCGCGCGAGAAATCCTTCAGATCACCGATCGTACGTATGTGGTCAACGAAGGTCGGATCCTGGTCAGTGGTTCATCGGCTCAAATAACACAAAATGAAATTGTTCGAGCCAAATACCTTGGCGACATCAATTTTGCGAAAGAGCAGAGTGCCACGAATTCCGTTACCCGCCGATCGGAAACCATGCCCCTCACTGGCGAGTCAGTAGATTCCCAACCGCCGTCTCCAAAAATCCGGTTCAAATCCAGATCGCACCAGCAGTCTGAGTCTTCGCCGCTTCGATCCACCGATTTGGATTGAGTAAACCGAGCGATTTTTTATTGCGCACGCAAACGCTGAAGAACGAATCCACGCTCAATGCAACGAATGTCCAGACAGGTAATCAATTTTCCAGCGGCAATTGCAGTGACTCGGCGAAATGGCTGAACATGTTGGAAAAACCGGTCATGTACACGATTTCAGCAACCTGGTGATTGGAAAAATGTTCCCGCAGTTTTTGGATATCGAAATCAGTAATATGTCGCGGACGCGAGGTCAATTTTCGTGCGAACGCAATGGCCAGCTGTTCATCAGGATTGGCCAACGACTCATCATTGTCTATACGGAAAATGACGTCATCGGTCAGTCCCAGCTGACGCAACCAGCGTTGAGCGAATCCTGCGACGTACCAGCCCCGGTTCTCACGGGCAACCGCCCACATGATTTTGGCCTTGAGTTGGTTCGGCAACTGGCCATCGTTTACGATACCTTGCAGCAACTGGAACTGATTTTTTGCAGTTGTCGGCAAATAGGCCAGTGCTCGGGCATAATTTGCAACGCCAAGCTGTTTGGCGATTTCAGTTGTCGTTTCATCCAGCCAGGCAGGATCGCCCAGAGAAACCGTAGCGGCGCGTGTCCGGCATCGAGTCAGCTGTTCTTCCACGAAACTGGCAGCTTCCAAACCCTGCCTAACCGGTTCGGCCGTAACTGCAACCGTCGAAACTGAATTCTCAAATTGGGGCGACGTCTCGGAATTCAAACGGGCGGTTTCGCCATGAAACGACTGATCCTGCGGAAGTCCTAACGCATCGGTCCAACGGGTGGTCGAGTTGTAGCCGGCAACTGTCTGTACCATTTCCACAATTTGCGGGTCGGTGAAGTGCTGTTGCAGGTTCTCGATGTCCTGCCGGTCGAGCAAATGGGGTTCCAGTGTCAACTTGCGGGTAAATTGAAAAGCAGCTTGCTCTTCTTCCGGGAAACTTTTCCAGTTGAAATCCAATTCTGCAATACGATCATCATTCATGCCGGCACGCGACAATTTCAATTCCTGGTGGCCCAGTCAGTAATGGCAGTTATTGACGCGGGAGACAATCCAGAACAGTCGAACCTTGAAGGTGGGGTCAAGAGTCATGGCTGGGTCGACGATTCGCCCCGCGATCGCAGCCCCGGGCGTTCCCCCGCTGGCTGGTGGGGCCGCCAGTCGTGGACCTGAAGTCCAGGATTCCGGCAAGTAGAAGCTGCGAAATCTTCCGTTTGTCGCACTGGCTTCGACCATTGGAGTCGTCGGAAACGGCAATCGGGGTTGCCGCATCTTCAGCGACTCCAGGACCTGCTTCATCTCATCCCGCATCAGAGGTGATGTATTGGGTGCATCGTTCGGCGAAGTCTGGCTTTTTTCTTGCGCTCCAACATTCACGGAAATCCAAAAAAGGACTGAAAAAAAGGCAACGGTTTTCATTTGATTTCTCGAATTTTAAAATCACATCTGAAGAAAAACATGGATAAAACCTGTTGGATATGATTGACCGTCGCCGTGCCCATAAAAGAATCCCGCTCTAATCTGGTGATCCATTCCGCGAATTGCCCATTAGTTGTCTCGAAAAATGGAAACCAATGGCCTGGTGCCAATGATGTAACGAATGGTCTGTTCCTGGGATTTGCCGTTTTTATCCTTCAACTGCAGTTTGACATCCAGATACAGGTTGCTCCCGTCGTCGGTTCCTGTCGGCGGAATCTCGAACGACACCAACTGTTTACCGGCGTCCCAATCGGCATCCTTGCCAATAATCGAGGGACTTCGGGATTTTAAGCCTTCCAACGAACCGTTATCACGCCATGTCTCAAGGAAAACTTTCATCGATTCCATCGCGACTTCACGATCCAATGGCCTTGGATTTTTTCCGCCGGGACCGCAACCCAGTTGCATGCCGACGATGGCGAAAACGAGTAACGCAAACAGCCAACATTTGTTCTGCAACATGGAACACCTTGATTTAGAACTCAACCAACAGTTGTCCGTCGTTGCGTGAGCCAAAATTCCGCCAAACCTGCAACTCGATCGAATCGATGACAAAACGCGCCGAACCGTCTGCGGAGGACACATGAACTCCGCCCGGATGATAACTGCTGGCGGTGGTCATGATGCGACCGGGCGGATACATGGCCGAGATACCATTAGGTGTATTGACGTGCCAATATCTGGTTGTGGAATGGTACGAACGCAGCCACGGTGCTCCGACGTTCGAATTGCCCTGTTTGGTGAGGTCGTTGACGTCTACAGCAATGGCGTCGGCCAAGGCTTCATCGGGAGTGTTGGGATAAGTTCCAGGCATATACGTGTCCGATTTAGGCGAGCTGACACCATTGCTGCCGTCACCGGTAACACGTTCGGAGAAGAGTGCCGTGTTACTCGACCCGTCCAGAATATCGTTAAACGAGATGTCACTTTCGACGAAAAAGATTCCATCCGAAGCCGGCATGTTGTGATTTGGATCTGCAGGATCTGGAGCGGGAACTCCGTTGTGCAATATCTGAACGCCGGCATTGCCGTAGTAATTGTTTCTGCCACCCAAACCTTCCGGAAGTTCGAGAACGTTGCTGGCACACAGTAATCCTGGAACCTGCTCCAACGTCGCATTGACATTATTGGCGTGGTTGTAGGCAACGGTGAAATCAACCAGGTTGAACAGATTGTTTTGTTCCATAAAAGGGAGCAAGCTGGCATGAGGCGAAATGTTGGTGTTGACGTCCGCGACAAACACGGATCCCGCAGGAAACGACTGAAATGTCCCTTCATAATTGTGCGATGCCAGCGCCAGCTGACGTATTTGATTGGAACAATCGGTTCGCCGCGCCGCTTCACGAACCTGTTGCACCGCCGGCAACAACATG
Source organism: Mariniblastus sp. (assembly GCA_041751295.1). GTDB lineage: Bacteria > Planctomycetota > Planctomycetia > Pirellulales > Pirellulaceae > Mariniblastus. Next base: position 5,747 of record JBGSXT010000786.1, on the reverse strand, counting down.
CCGATCAGAATTCCGATAATGGCGATCACCACCAACAATTCCACGAGCGTAAAAGCTTTTCGCTGATAACAATTCATGATCCAACTCCAGTTGACGTTTTTTTGTAGCCTCAAAGTACGTTGCGCCCAACAACTGCGAAGCTGCGATGATTTCCAACAAAGGCGAGTAACAAGATCAGTCTGACCATCGCGATCGCCGTCGTATGTCACTGGAACAACAAAAATTTCGTCCTTAATCAGCTACAAGTACGGGCAACCTGAGACGGCGTGGTTGTCGTGGAAACGGCAGCATGACCGCAGGATTGTTCTTCAGTTTCAGCGCCAAATCGTAAGTTTCCCCAGAGTGCAAGCAAAAATCGTGCAAAACATTTTTCGAACGATTCGATATCCTTGAGCGTCATGAGACAACCTTTCGTGGTTTCTGCGTGAAACGTTAATTCACAAGAAGTGTCGTCTCTTTTTCATGCGCTCATCAAGATTGATAAGTCCAACGCCATCAAGCACTTGCACCTGTTCATCAGAAAAATGTGGTGCTGCCCGGCTAATTATCCGCACGATACTTAACGTTGAGAAAATACTGCGGCAGGGACACTCGGCACATTCATTTTCACGCCGCCCCATTTAACTGCGGTTGAGATATGAAGAAAGTGAAAACAATCTGCTGGTCGGTTCAAGTTTGGAATTGAATTGCCTGTTACAGAGAAGTACGATCAGCGACGAGGAATGCGGGAATTCGATGGGCCACAAAAAAGTGCTGGTGCTGGCGGAATATGGCTGGCGGAATGGGGGCGAGAATTCCTGGATCGCAGTGGCGAAATTGCTGATTGAGCGAGGATGGGTGTTCTTTGTTGCCTGTCCCCCGCTCAGTGAATTGTCCAACATGCTTGAAGCGGAGGGTTTTGCCACCGTTGGTTGGAATGTCAGCGACGAAAACGGCGATCGCAAATCACAGGCACAGATTCGCCTCGAGTTGGCCAACCTAATCTGCGAAATCCAACCGGCACTGGTTCATTGCAACAGCCTGGCAACAGCCCGACTGGCAGGACCGGTAACGGATGCACTGGACCTCCCGGCGCTTGGGTATCTGCGGGATATCATTCATTTGAGTAGACAGGCGATTGACGATATCAATCTTTTGGCATCCATCATTGCCGTCTCTCAGGCCACAAGAACCTTCCACACCGATCAAGGCATTTGCCCGGAAAAAACGCAAGTCATTCACAACGGGGTGAATCTTGACGAGTTTTATCCGCAAGCTGCCACCGGTAATCTGCACGCTGAATTACAGATCCCCAAACAGAACCGGCTGATCACTTGCATCGGACAAATTGGGATGCGAAAGGGTACGGACACGGTCATCAAATCGTTTCTGGAATTGGCCAACACGTTTGCCGATATTGATCTGTTGATTGTCGGTATGCGAAACTCTGGCAAGGAAGAAGCGGTAGAGTTTGAACGGCACTGTCGACAGCTGACTGAATCGAGTGGAACACAACACAGAATTCATTGGCTGGGGCGGCGGGCCGATGTGTCGAAGATTCTGTCCGAGTCGTCACTATTGTTGCATGGCGCAAGGCAGGAACCGCTGGGAAGGGTTTTGTTGGAAGCGGCGGCGAGCGGATGTCCGTTTGTCGCAACAGATGTCGGTGGCACAAAGGAAATTGTCCAAGGGGGCGGTTGCGATTTTCTGATTGTTAGCGCCGATGCCGTTGCCGAAATGGTGATAACCGCCCAAGTGCTTTTACAGGACGAATTCCTGATCCGCGCGACCGGGAGGAGGCTTCGCCACATCGCCGTGTCCAATTTCGACGCCAAAATGTCTGCTGGTAAACTGCATCGCACTTACGCCAACCTGGTTTTCGGAAATCAGGCATCCGCATAGTTGCCGTAAGCGAACCCGATTGCGACAATAATCCATGTTCGCATTCCGGAACACAGTCGTACAGGGTTTTTGGGCTGTTTCAACGGCTGGGAATTGCATTTTACTTGAATTGACGCCAAACCAGATGTCCACTGCCGATACGGAAAAATTCCTGGATGACCTGAAGGCCAGCGGCGTGGCACCGACATCCGCTGTGGACCAATGGCGGGCAATCGCGAATAACCCCAACGACCCGCGCAAACTTGCCGATCTGCTGGTGGCTCAAGGGAATTTGACGCCCTGGCAGGCGAAATACCTGTTGTCGGGTCGTCACCGGTTGCGATTTGGAAACTACGTGCTGATTGATCGCGGGAATCACACTCAACTGGGAGACGCGTTTATCGGCCGGCACGAACAACTCGATCGATTGGTCAACATTCTGTTCCTGACAAAGGATGTTTCCAGTCGCTTGGCACAAAATCGTTCGCTGATTCAGCGACTGGCTGCGGCAGGCGATGTCGACCATCTCAATCTGGAGCACGTTCATCTGATCGATCAGGAAAGTGATCGGTACATGCTGGTCACGGATCATCACACTGGAAATTCGCTGAACGATGCGGAACTGCTGGTGTCGTTGACGCCAGCCGATCTGCCCGGGATCCTGCGGCAAGCCTTGCAGGCAGTGGACCATATTCGTAAAGCAGGATTCTCGTACGGTGATCTGACGGAACGGAATCTGGTGTTGGATTCAAGCTTAAAATTGACGGTTACAAATTTGGTGGAATCGATTCTAGTCAACCAACTTGATGGAAACTGCGGGGATGCGACTGGTCGTGCCAAGGACGATATCCAGGCGATTACATTGATTGGACGACGACTGATCGCTCGACTGGCTTCGCACGACAAGGGAGACACGACCAATCGTGTTCAAGTCATCACCGATAGACTGGCAAGGTCCGAATACGATTTGGCAGATGCGATTGACGCGCTGAAAGCCATCGAGAATCTTGTCGGAAAGCCTGTAATGGGGAAAATTGAACTGCCCCTTTCGCCTGCCGCGGCCAATAGCACTGCGAAAACCGCTGCTGGCCCGTCAGCAAAGGATATGACGGGCAAATCGTCGAATAAAATAATCACGGTTGGCAATTCTGGAACCTTGTTGCGTAACGCCTTGACCGTTTCTGCCGCAGTCATTGTGGCGACGATCGCGGTTTTAATAATTTCGCGAATCTGGTTGGGCGGCGAATCTGATTCCAATAGTGCCGCACAACGAACGGAAGCCGACGGGGGAACCAACGAGCTTCCGTCGCGCCCTCGGGTTTTTTCCGAACCGGCTTCAGTAGCAACTGGGCGTCAGTCTCCAGGGACAGCAACAAATCCTGCGGTCGCGGCGAACCAATCGCGAAATGTATCGGAACCCGATGAATCGGGCATGGAAGGCTCCCAGCTCGACCTGACCGCGATTCCAGGCGAGACGGATCGACCGATCCTGCCCAATCCGGCAGATCCTTCAATGGCGGATGTTCCGATATCGAAAACGGAAAGCGATCGCCCCGCGGAAGAATCGGAATTGATCGGTGCGAGATCGATACTGAGCGCGTATCAATCGGCTGACAGCGATGTCGTTTCGCCGCTAAACGAATCATCGAAGCGTTCCGGCGATCCGCAGGCGCAGGATGATGACGAAGCGGTTGAATCGATTCCAGCAGCAGACGAATTGAACCCACCGAGTACGAACGGACCGCCTGGCTCCGGTGGTCTCCCCGAAAGTGTCGACCTTCCCCCGGATTCTAATACCGAGATTCGCCGGCTGTTTGCGATTGAAGCAATTCAAGGCACTCTGACATTGGAACTGGTCACCGACAAGAATATCTCCAGATCGAGCATTGAATTTGATATGTCCGAAGGTCAGGAGAGTGAGTGGACGGTTCAAATGTTTGAACCCGGGAATTCCAATAAAAGTTCTGTCGCGAATTTCTCTCTCAAGAACGGGGCGCTTGAGTTCAATTGGCTGGATGGAGCCCCGGAACAGTCGAATGCCAATTATCTGCGAAACTGTGTTCTGCGATTGAGATGGGATAACGGAACCAGGGCAATCGCACTTCGCAAGCCCATTATTGTCGACGGATTCCGGCTTGATCGGCAGGAACCACAAATCAGACTCGATATTCCAGAACTTGAGTATCTACCGAAAAACGCCGTTGTGGAACTGCTCGAACTGGATGAAGAAATTTATGGGACGACGTTTCTGTTGCCAGAAGAACGGACGGATCGCCTGTTCTCCGGGAAAAACGGATTGGAAATCCACTTCAGTGATTTGCCGGAATTCCAACTCGCCTATGTGATACTTTCCAGCGAATTGAGAAATCGCGCCCGATTGGAAGCGACCTTATTGCTGCGTTTGATTCCCGATCAAAAATCGAGAATGGCAACGACTGCGACGCTGGAAGCGGCCGGTAATCAGCTGGAAGAATATTTCCAAACAGTAAAAATCAACCATGACGGGTTGAAGGGCATGAAGATCGACGAACTTCGACGCCAATTCAATCTTTCCAGCGATCAATTCAAAAACGAACACAAATTGGCCAAAGTGAAAGAATTGAAACAGGAAATGGAATTCAGCGAAAAACGGGCAAAATCGTTCCGGGAACTCAGAACTCGACTGGAAGCGTTTTATGAACGATCCATTCCGATTGCCATTTTCCATGACGTCGATGGCCATCGAGTGACTTTGGCAACCACGTCAACTGAATGACTTTGGACTGAATTTGTTCAGTCAGCCGAGTTCCTCGACTCCTTCGCTCGGCCGCAATCTTTTTACGCATGAACATCCGATACAACCGGCGTTAGTTCACCCAATTCAGGCCCATTCCGGCGATTCCAGCCGATTGCAACAGCGATAGCTGCTCGCGATCAGGATCCGCAAACTAAGCTTGATTATACATCGCGGGTCGTCCGATTGCGGACGAAATGATTCTTCAACTTAGGCTTTCTCACCCCGTGTTAGCGGGGTTGGCATGTTTTTTTGCCAACCCCGTTTTTCTTTGGGTCCCGATCTGGATCGACCAGGCCGCTGGGCAACCCTTTTGAAAAAACCGATTCGGACCCTCGAGCACTTTTTTTTCCGTTTTTTGTGGTCGCCAAAACCAAAAAAGTTGGTTGACAAGGTAGCCAACGAATATACCTTTAATCGTGATCCCCACACAATTACCTGGCAATAAAACGGAGTAAGTTATGGTCTTCGATCCCGATGATTCTGATTTGGAAGAATCCGATTCCGGACCCCTCAAACCCATCAGTGGATTTTTTAGCGAACACATTGAGATTGAAGTCTCTGATACCGCGGTCACTGACGAATTTAATGAAGCGGATTTTGATCACGATTTTGACGACGATTTCGAAGAAGAAGTCGATGGCGAATACGATCTTGAAGATGATCAATATGGCGAAGAATTTCGCAAGGAATTTGGTCATCTGACCAGCGACGAAGAGACGGATTTTTCCGACGAAGAAGTCGAATAAGCTTCGCAACGATCCAATCAAAACAACACGGGGAACGGATTCATCCGTTCCTTTTTCTTTGACCGCAACTCGTTTCGATCGCCCTTGCGTGACATTTACTTTGGCTGACTGATCGGCGATATTGTCTGTGAAGCGCCCGCAGGACTGTCCCGGTTGTCGGCGTGCTGACGAATCCGGACGCAAACCAAAATGTATCCCTTATCCGCCACAGACGCCAAATTGTTTAAGCCTGTCGAATCGAACCCGAATTTCCCGCATCAGGAAGAACGGATACTGGAGTTTTGGCAGGCCCATTCAATTTACGACAAATCGCTGCACCAGCGTGAGGGAGCCACGAAATATGTTTTCTACGAAGGTCCACCGAC
>JBGSXT010000785.1:0-12700 GCA_041751295.1 Mariniblastus sp. | reverse complement strand
TCGACCGCCATTCTATCGACTCCAATTTTTATTGCACGATCCCGATATTTTTTGGGAAACCATTCGGAATTTTCGCAGAATGCGCGAAACATTTTCTTCAGCCGCATTTGGGCCGTTTCACGAATCAGAATCAGGTCCGGATGGCGATAGACATTTTGATGAAGAAATCTTTCTAATTCAGCCTTCATTTCGGCAAGTTCGCGATCTGGGCCGATTCGAAAATCACTGCGGATCGCCTCGGCAGCACTGCCAAAATCCCGTGATTTCAGCTGGACTTGGCAATATTCCAGCAATCCGGTCACCTGTCGTTCAATCAATCGATGAACGACCGCCTTGCGCAACAGTTCTTCGTTCAGTCCCGAATAGTTGTTCGAAACAAATCGGAGACATTCTCCGATGATTCCGATTTTCTTCATCTCCGCCAGCGAAACCAGGCCCAGCTTGATGGCATCGTCAGTATCGTGCGCGTCGTAAGTTACACTGTCTGCGGCATCGACCAGTTGCACTTCCAGCAACGGCCGAGGGTCCGCACTGTTCTTATCAATGCGGGCCGTTTGGCCGGCGAGCACTTCACGAGTCAAATTCAAGCCAGGAAACCGCGTGAATCGAAACTCCATCTCCTGAACGATGGTCAATCCAAACCGGTTGTGTGAAAACCCGCCACAATCCCCCGCACATTCATTCAGGGCATCTTCTCCGGCGTGGCCGTATGGTGGATGTCCCAGATCGTGCATCAGTGCCAGGGCTTCGATCAGATCTTCGTTCAATCGCAAGGCTCGGCCAATCGTCCGGGCGATCGTGGCCACTTCGTGAGTATGCGTCAGTCGAGTTCGATGGTAATCGCCCATTTCGCCGGTGAAGACCTGCATCTTTCCACTCAAGCGCCGAAAGGCGGAACTGTGCAGTATCCGGTCCCGGTCCCGTTGAAACGGGCCTCGATAAGCATGTGGGGGTTCAGCGTGGACTCGACCCGCCGAGTCCGCACTGTGCATCGCATAAGGGGCGAGCAGCAATTGCTCGCGCTCATCGACCCAAGTTAACAACTTTTCCGTTTCCAAACGTCGAATACTGCTTTCGTCAAATTTTCAATGAGACGGGCAAAATGCCCAACCGCCAATGCTGTTTGCAGTCCTGTACGGACTGCAGTTCGCCAAGCCGAGCGGCAACTGCATTGCATCGGACGAATTAATAATTCGTCCAACAGTTTATTTTCATCTACCGTTCGTCTAAAACGCTGCTGGTAGAATCATACCGGAACAATTTCCGAAACCAATCGGTCGATGTTTCCCGTTGTCGCAATAACCTCTGAGGCTGACAACGTCGCCGTCTTCAAGGAACTTTCGCGTTTCTCCCGTCGGCAATTCGATTGCTGTCCGATCCGATCCTGGCAGCGGATTATTTCCATCTCCGTTCCAGGTCAATTCCAGCAGACAACCGCGCTCGCTGCGTTCTGGTCCGCTGACCGTACCGCTGGCCAGTAAGTCGCCAGGTCGCAGATTGCAGCCGTTGCTGGCGTGATGCGCCAGCATTTGTGCGATGGTCCAATACATGTTGCTGAAATTCGCCCGGCTCAATCGCTGAGCTGCCATTCCCCGTGGTCGCATTTTTGCCGTCGACAGATAGACCTCCAATTGGATGTCGACCCCTCCCGAACGGGAATTGTTGGCACTCGCCAGATATTCAAGCGGATGCGGATCGGCTGCGGGCCTGAGGAATTCCCGACAGCGAAATGGAATCAGCGCCTCCATGGTGACGATCCACGGAGAAATCGTCGTCGCAAAAGATTTTGCCAGAAACGGCCCCAGCGGCTGGTATTCCCATTTTTGCATGTCGCGGGCCGACCAATCGTTGACTAGACACATGCCGAATATGCGGTCTTCGGCGATATCGATCCCAATCGTGCTGCCCAGTTCATTTCCTTCGGCGACAAAAAATCCAACTTCCATTTCATAATCGAGCAAGGCAGTGGGACTGCAAGTCGGATTGCCCCCTTCATCGGCTGGAGCCTTCTGTCCCACTGGTCGCTTCACAGCCGTTCCGCTGACAACGATGCTGGAGGCCCGCCCGTGGTAACCGATGGGAATATGTTTGTAATTCGGCAACAGCGGCTGATCCGGGCGAAACATGCTGCCCACATTGGTCGCGTGAAAGACGGACGCATAAAAGTCCGTATAGTCCCCGATTTCACAGGGCAATCGCATGCGCACATCCGACTGTTTAACCAGCGCAACTGAGAGTACGCTTCGGTCAGAAACTGCATCAGTCGATAACAAGCGGCAGAGACATTGTCGCAATTCGACGCGATGGGCCTTGTTCAATGACATCATCACATTCAGTGTCGATTCCAGCGCAGCCATACTCGACGCAGCAGGCAACAGTCCTTTGCGGGCACAAGCACCGAGATCGAGGATCGAATTGCCGATCGCGACGCCAATGTTCTGCGAACCGTCCGCTGATTCAAAAATACCGAACGGCAGATTTTGAATCGGAAAATCAGCGTCCAGCTCGTTGGCCGATTCGATCCATGATGTTCGGTCCGGATCGTGCGTAAAATCCAAAACTGCCATGTCTTATCCGTTCAATAATTGTCGTTGGTTGATCCAACCCCTTCCAGCCAACCCATTTCATCCAGCTCGGTGGTCGGTTCCTCGAACGAGCAGGATCCAAAAGAGATCGCTTTCGTCGCCCGGATGTCGTACACCTGATTGGCAGAAATTTCAAGATCACGCCATGTCAGGGTTTGATCCGTAACCCGAAATGCTGCCGAGTCCGGTTCAATCAGGATTGCCGTAATAACATCGGTCGATACATTCTTCGAAAAAGCAAAACAGGCAGCAACAAATACGTTTAAATAACCGAACAACATCCCGAATTCCGGATTCGTCGCATAGGTTAACGGATACAGCCCTTGCATCGGATGATGGAGTCCGGCGGTCGCTTTGAATCCGACATTCAATCGCGCGCAATTGGAGATGAAACGGGCAACTTCAGATTCCGAAGGAATCAAATCCAATGTGATGCCCCCCGTCCGAATCTTGGCAAACAGATTGTTGCCCGTATCGCGTATCTGCTCCAATAACTTCGTGGGATCTTCCGCATGCGGGATTTCCAGAAAAACGTTCATCCCGCTCGGCATGTCCGCGATCGTCGCTCGAACTTCATCGACGGTCGAAGCCTTGATCTCGACCGAATCGACAACTGCCTGTGGCTGTTGGTTGGCAGTGTGACGTCGATTAAAATGCTCGATCGATACGATGGCCTGTTCAAATGCGCCGTTGGGCGAACCGACCGACGGAATCAGGGCACTGATTTGCCAATTCCAGCCCGATGCACCAAATGAATCGATCGACTCGATTTCTTCCAGGCGAGCGACCGGAAGAATCAACCGAGCCAGCATCCAGGAATAATCACTCCCCAAATAATGGGAAAAATTATCAACCGCTTGATCCAATGACAAATTGGCCGGTGGGAAAAGTCCGGCATAATCAATGATTCCGGAAACCAGATTCTTTACGACGGTCATCATTTCGGATCAACTATATTCTGGACTCAGCAAAAATTGCCGCGATTCGCTCCCAAGAAAGGCATGTCGTCACGCTGGATCAGACTCCTGCCGGAAAGTCGTTCAACATAAAGTCGGACAGGTAATTCTGCCTATCCGAAATTGCCGATCAGAGCCTTTTTCGGGTCAAAAAGCGAACTAATTTCAATGACCCGGGTTTGTCCGTCGCCATCTTGCGCGTCCAACTCGCCAGCTTTATTTTTCGTGTCCGCTTCAATCTTCCATCGAGTGGTGTAATTTAGGAGACTTCGAGCAAGGCAACTGACGTTCGGTCCAAACCCAATAGCGTATCTGATGACGGCGTTTCTGATTGTTTCGATAACTGCATTCGCTGTCTCTGTCGTTATCGAAGACGCGGACACGCTGGTCATCTGCCCGCCTGTCTTCCAGTCGGCATTGGCGCCGTGGATCAAGTATCGGCAAACGCAAGGCTACAGAATTCTGGTTCAGCCGCCTGCTTCGACATCGTCTGGAATGCGCGAACAAATCCGGCAGCTGGCGGCAAAGGGCGAGCTGAAAAACGTCGTTTTGATCGGCGATGCGTTCGACGCTGACACATCGCCCGACCATCATTTACCAACCGACTATATCGACGCCAAAGTTGTTGCGGGGTTCGGCGGCGAACCTGAGATTGCGACGGACAACACGTTTGCCGATTCAGACGGGGATGGGATCCCGGACTTGACGATTGGCAGAATTCCAATCGACACGCCGGCGGAATTATCCGGTTTTATCAATCGGTTAATCGACTACGAGGATCTCGCCAGCAATGGCTCGTGGCAACGGCGATTCAACTTCATCGCAGGAGTTGGTGGCTTCGGGCAGGTCGCCGACAGCATGATTGAACAGTCGGCAAAGCGAATCGTCACCGATCTGATTCCTGCACAATACGATACAACGATGACTTACGGCAGCTGGCGCAGCCCGTATTGCCCTGATCCACGCCGCTTTTCAGATACCGTGATCGGACGTTTTAACGAGGGTTGCCTGTTCTGGGTTTACATTGGACACGCCGATCGAAACGGTCTGGCTCCGATTCAATTGCCTGATCAGCGATGCAGCATTCTTGACCACCGTTCGTTGATCAATATTCAGGCGACGCGCGGCGCTCCAATCGCCATTCTACTGTCCTGTTACTCGGCCGCGATCGACGAAAGACATGATGGCTTGGGTGAAAAGATGCTCCGGCAGGACAACGGACCGGTAGCCGTGATCAGCAGCAGTCGGATTTCCATGCCCTACGCGATGAGTATTTTTTCATTGGAGCTGGTCAACGGTTACTTCGACGGACCCGCTTCCACTTTAGGCGAATTGGTGCTGCGATCCAAGCAGCGAATGGTTGAGGCGCCGAAAACGAAATCGCAACTGCGCCAATTGATCGATTCGATGGGGCTTGCGCTCAGCGTGGAGCCGAAGCAGCTCGTGGAAGAATTAAGGGAGCATGTACACTTGATGAATCTGCTCGGTGATCCACTGCTCAAGCTCAATCGACCGGACGATTTGAAAATCCAATCGCCACCAACCGCACGACCCGGCCAGACGATTACCGTTTCCGGCGTCGCCCAACAGCCCGGCAATATTCTGGTTGATCTGTCTTACCGCCGCGACCGGTTTCGAACGCGCCCCCCACGACGACGCAACTACGATTCTTCCGATGGAGCATTCAACGCTTATCAATCGGTGTACGAGCAGGTTCAGGATCAGGTTTGTGCCAGTGTCGTCGAAACCATTCCCGCTGGTCCATTTTCGATTCCGCTGGCGATTCCCGCGAACTCTTCCGGCGCCTGCCATGTCCGTGTTATGTTGACGGGCAGCGATTCGATTGCTCTTGGATCAAACGATATCACGATCGAATCCAGATAATCGTTGCCGAGAATTTATCTGCCCTCGGCCGGATTCGTTTACTTAACCGACGCTTTCGTTCAAGGACAGGAAAAACAGTGTTGCATTTCATTTCCGATTGGTGGAACCGGAAGTGTGGCGCGCGGGACGTTTTGCAGATCGCTATCCCGCTGGTGATCTCGACGATGTCGTACACCGTGATGCAGTTCTGTGATCGACTGTTTCTGGCCTGGCACAATACCGCCGATCTGGCGGCGGTCGTTCCGGCGGGTGTACTTTCCTGGACGATTGTCAGTCTGCCACTGGGCGTGGCAATGTATGCGACAACATTTGTCGCCCAGTACGATGGGGCGAAACAGTCACATCGGATTGGAGCGGTCGTCTGGCAGGCGGTTTGGATCGCGGCGATTTGCACGCCGATTTTCATATTGATTGGCTGTCTGGGCGAACCGCTGTTTCGCGCGTTTAAACATTCTGACGATATGGTTTGGCGTGAAACATCCTATTTCTGGATTCTCTCGTTCGGGTCAGGGGTAAACGTCGCCAACGCGGCCTTTGGCTCGTTTTGGACCGGTCGAGGCATCACCAAAACCGTGATGTATGTTAACCTGTTGGCGATGATGGCCAACGTCGGGCTGGACTATCCTCTGATTTTCGGCTGTGACCTGCCGTTTGGGCTGTCGGTTCCGTCAATGGGAATTGCCGGCGCGGCGATTGCAACAACGATCTCGTTGTGGATTGCGTTTGCGATTTTCCTGACGCTGTTCCTGCGCCAATACAATCGCGAACAGTTCGGAACACTGCGGAATTGCTATTTTGATTGGCCGTTGCTGACGCGCTTGTTGCGGTTTGGCCTGCCCAATGGTTTTCAGCTGGTGATTGAAGCCGGCGCGATCACGGTTTTTGTATTGATCATCGCCCAAATCAGTGATGTGGCATCGGCGGCGACAGCATTGGCATTCAGTGTCAACATGTTTGTCTTCATTCCCGTGCTCGGGTTGTCGTTCGCGATTACGACACTGGTCGGTCAGCAAATCGGTGACTCCCAGCCGGAAATGGCGGCGCGCGCGACCTGGACCGGACTGTGGATCGGATTGGCGTACACGTTTACGTTCGCTTGCCTGTACGTGTTGGTGCCCGATTATTTTCTGGCATTGCATTCGGCTGGTGCAGAGAAATTCGAAGGTATCAGGGAACTGGCGGTGGTGCTGATGATCTTTGTCGCCGTCTACTGTCTGTTTGACACCGTGCAGATCATGTTTTGCAGCGCGATCAAAGGAGCAGGCGATACGATGTTTGTCGTTTTGGTAACGATCATCACCTCCGGCGGCTTTCTGGTCGGGGGTTTCTGGATGTCGTCCAGGCTCGACGAAACAGACGACAAGATTTGGGCCTGGTGGTTTTGCCTGACCGCCTGGATTGTGGCGTTATCGGTCGCCTATCTGTTGCGGTTTTTGCAAGGAAAGTGGAAAACGATGAAAGTCATCGAGCCCGAACTGGTTTAAGGCGAACAATGTTGGGCGAATTGCTAGTCCACCCCCGCGTTGCATCGAGCGAATTAGCAATTCGCCCTACAGGTAAATTGACACTCGTAGGTCGCAAAACAGAGAGCCGGGGTCCGATACATTTTTCGGCCACGCATCTGCCGGTCCTGCGGGAAACTTGTCAGGCCAAAAAATTGGTCTGACCCCTTGGCTTGATGCGGTCATAATGGAATGATCCAACAGGAGATTGATTTTGTTACCCTTGACTCGTTTCCATTTCGTGCTCGCGTTCATCGCCTTGATGATGTTGCGCGTGGTGGTCGGATTCCATTTCTTCAAAGAGGGAACCGACAAACTCAAATCGGGCAATTTCACGGCCGAATATTTTCTGGAGGCGGCGAAAGGGCCGATGGCTCCTTATTTTCACGAACTGGTTGATGGTCGAGACGGACGGTATCGGTTTTGCATGAGCGACGATGGCAATTCCCTGGATCCGGAGCTGACGATTGCCATCTGGGACGATTTTCTCGATCGGGCTCATGGTCATTTCAAATTTGGCGATTCGAAAATCGATGCTGAACTGGTTGAGCGGCGAGCTGCACTGGCCGAACGGATTTCGCAGGCACGGATCAACAATGACACGGATGTGGACGTCGATCAACTGGAGGCGATGCGTGCGGATGACGAACAAAGTATTCGGAAATTAAGAGAACAGGCGGCCGCCGCCGAAGAAATACTCCATACCCATGAACAGGAATTGCAGCATTGGATTGACATCAACGAAGCCGAGGTGGTGACTTATTTCAAAACAGCAGACCGGGTTGACGGGTTTGACCGGGACGGGACTGCCGCCACTCGGGTCGCGATCCTGGTCGACTCACTGCGCGAACAGGTGGCGACGATCAAGTCCGATCGACAAAAACAGCAACGTGCCTGGGCAAATCAGATCGATGCGATCTGGGACTCCTACGAACAGCAGATTCTGGCATTGCCAATTGAGCGACAACAAACCCTGAAAGCTCTAGCATTGCACCGGCCATTCGCTCAGTCCCACAGTCGGCTACAGTGGATCAATCGCGTGATCCCGTGGTTTGATACGATCGTCGGTGCATTGCTGATCATCGGCCTGTTCACTCGCTTGGCATCGCTGGCCGGGGCGATATTCCTGGTTTCGGTCATCGCCGCGCAACCTCCCTGGATACCGGGAACGGAGCCGACCTATCTGTATGCAGTAGAATTGTTCGCATTATTTGTAATTTTTGCTACTTGTGCCGGTCGGTTTGGTGGACTTGATTTCTTTTTTGCTCGCCGCTGCAATAATCGAGTATCAGCGGATTTGACTCTTGCGGCAGACGATTGACAGGAACATGAAATGATTTACTTGTCCAACGACGAGCGACAGATTGGACGCGACAATTACTATTCGGCGGTCACCGCCCACGACACAATGAATCGGCGCGATTTTCTCGTCAGCTCGATCGCCGCCGGCGGGATGACGGCAGCCGGTATGGGTGCGATGTACTATGGATACCAGCGTCCGCAGCAGCCGATTCGGGTCAGCGTGATCGGCACTGGCGACGAAGGAAACGTGCTGATCGGTGCCCTCAATCCTGAGTACATCGAAGTCAAGTCGATCTGCGACATCCGACCCTCCAGCCTTCATCGGGCTATTCACGGAGATTGGGCAACAAGCAATACGGCGGTTGTTCGGCCCGGCTTGATGAAAGTTTATGGCTGGACTTCTGAATCGGAAACTCGCCGTCACGTCAAGATCATTGAAAATTGGCAGGACGCGATTGCCGACCCGGATATCGAAGGCGTGATTATCGCGCTGCCGTTGCATTTGCATGCCAAAGTCGCGATTGCAGCTATGAGGCAGGGCAAGCATGTCCTGTGCGAGAAGTTGATGGCACACAATGTCGCTCAATGCAAGTTGATGGCACGGGCCGCCGACGAAACGAGGTCGTTTCTGGCGGTCGGGCATCAACGGCACTACAGCCTGTTGTACGACAATGCAGTGAATCTGATCCGCTGGGGATTGCTGGGCGAAATTCATCATATTCGCGCCCAATGGCATCGCAATAATCGACCGGGCGAAGACACTTGGGCGCCACCGATCCCCGGTGGCGAATATCGACTGAATGACGGCGTACTGGTCGATCAAATTGTCGATCAACTGAATAAGCTGAAGCAAGGTCATGCAAGTTCAACTTCCTCGAATCAACGCATGGTGCTGCAGAAACAGATCGCCCAATGGGAACAGTGGGATCAGGACCAGACAGTGAACGCCGCGATACACGGGTACATCGACGATACGCAGGTCTATGGCAGCGGCCGGACGCGAACGGCACTAGAGGAACTTGTCCGCTGGCGATTGTGGGACCGGACCGGGGGCGGTTTGATGGCGGAATTGGGCAGCCATCAACTGGATGCGGCGAGTATTTTTGTATCGGCTTTAAGTAAAGAGGTCGGCAAACATGTGCATCCGTTGACTGTCAACGCCATCGGCGGGCGACATATTTTTCCTCAAGATCGCGATGCCGACGACCATGTCTATTGCATGTTCGAATTTCCCGGGCCGGGTTACGATTACAGTTTCGACGTCGGCTATCGGGATCTCATCAATTCGGTTCCCGACCCGAAAACCGGAATTCCGTCGTATGACGAAAACAGTAACAAGAAAATCGTGGTCTCTTATTCGTCGATCAATGGCAACGGGTTTGGCGGTTATGGGGAAGTCGTCATGGGAACCAAGGGGACACTGGTCCTTGATCGCGAACAGGAAGTGATGCTGTATCCATTGGCGGGAACTCAGGCAAAAGCCGGAATCAAGGCAAAAGGTGATGGCGTTGTGTTGGACACATCTGCCAGTGGCGATGCGGCTCCCGCCAAAGCCGCCGAAGGGAGTGGACCGGTCAGCCGCGGCTATCGCGAGGAAATTGAACATTGGGCTTGGTGCATCAGTCAAGGTGATTTCGGCAATCAACCCCGCTGTAACGGCAAAGTCGCGTTAGGTGACGCAGTCATCGCGCACACGGCTCGTCTGGCCATTCGGAATTCGCAGAATCCGGCAATTGGCAACGGTCAAATCAGATTTCAGGAAGGCTGGTTCAATGTCGATTCTGACGAAGTCCCGGAAGCCTCGTCGATTGAACAGGAAAAGCAGATCATGCGACAGGAAATGAACAACCTCGGATGATCCTCGACCAGACGACGCAGCACGACATCCTGAACCTGACACGGATGGCGCTATCAGAAGATATCGGCAGCAACGACCTGGAATCCGCGCGGGACTGCACCACGCTGGCCATGGTTCCCGATGATGTCACGGCCTCGGCGGCTTTTGTGTCCCGGACAACGGGAGTGGTCTGCGGACTGCAGGTGATCCGGCTGATTGTCGCCCACTTTGCCCCAAACCTGTCATTGCGACTGGCGCTTGACGACGGGGATCAAGTCGCGCCGCGACAGGAGATCGCTTCTTTAATGGGTGAAGCGCGAAAGATTTTGATGATCGAACGAACGTGCCTGAATTTTCTCTGCCGACTCTCTGGAATCAGCACCCTGACGGCCCAGTTCGTTCAACGGACTCGGGGCACAAACGCGAAAATATTTGACACACGTAAAACGACACCCGGTTGGCGACGCATTGAAAAATACGCCGTCGCCTGTGGTGGCGGCCATAATCATCGGATGGGTTTATACGATGCAATCATGATCAAGGACAACCATTTGGCCATGTATGGCAATCACATCGACGACCACAAATTATCCGTCTCGCAAGCAATTGACCTGGCCCGTGAGTGGGTCCTGGAAAATCAGGTTACGCTGCCAAACGGACGGGATACAATTATCCAAATCGAAGTTGACACGCTGGAGCAATTGCAGATTGCCTTGAAGTCCAATCCGGATATTGTCTTGTTGGACAACATGAGCACGCAGCTGCTCTGTCAGGCGGTCGAAATGCGGAACGTACATAACCGGCAGGTATTGCTGGAAGCATCCGGCGGCGTGAATTTGCAAACGGTTGCAGCGATTGCCAAAACCGGGGTCGACCGGATCAGTGTTGGAGCAATAACCCATTCCGCAACCAATTTCGACATCGGCCTTGATTGGCAACGGTTGTAACGCCTATTCACTCTTCTGTCCGCCACCCATCAAATTGCCGAATCCTTTGAACATATCGAATGATGGCAGGCTGGTTGAACCAGACCGTTCAATATCGAGAAATCCGTGAACCGCGAACTGTCGTTCGTTGATGAGCAATTCGAGTTGAAATCCGCGAAACCACTTCAACAACGGCGAAGTGTAATCGTCGGGCAGCGTTGGATTGGAGAAATCAGGCCACGCCGTCGAGTGCCAGACGAATCGATTGGGCGAAGGCTCGAATAAGACGTACTCGCCTCCCAACGAGCACACTAGATCGACATCCAACAGTGCTTCAGTGGTCTGTTTAGCCCTCGCCGGTGCCAGATTGAATTGCTGTGACATCGTGTTCAACAGGCGTGTATTGGCGACCGACGTTTCCCAGCTGCGCCGGTAATTTTGCGCGATGGCCCACGGGCGAAGCTGCGAATTCGCCAGATCACCAACGTCGACTCGAATTTGGGCCGGACGTTCAGTTGGAATGACATGCACGTGTTGCTGCAATTCAATCAGCCGTTCACGATCGAAGGCCATCGCCGAATATTCTTCCCATTGCAACCGCCACAAACCCAGCAGCCGCGAATAGGTGAACCCGTATTCATCCGGCTGGCCACCCAGTTTTGGCAACCAGTCCAGATATCCCGCTCGCGGCCATGAACCGAGGTAACCGGGCACCGTTCGTAGAATTTCGATCGTATTAAACAGCGTTTTTGCTTTTAAATCGGTTGAAAGTTGCGGCTCGTCCTGAATCGCGCCAAACACCTGGTGGGCGGGTATCCGTTGACCAAGCGAACTCCCCTGTAAACTGGCTTGAAAAGCAATAATGTCGTTTGGCGAGCCTTGGACCCGTTCTTGCAACGGCTCTCCCAGCATGGAAAACAGCCAACCGTATTTCTGTTGACCAAACGGGGCGATGTGGGCATCGTAGGCAATTCGTTCGATATTATTTTCATATCCGAACCGCTTCAGACCAACGAACATCGGGTCGAGTTGAGACAGGTTTTCTGTCAAAAACTGCCTCCGCAGCGAGTAATCATCAATTTCCGCTTGGGTCACTCCTGCCAATTCCACATCCGGAATCGGCACAAAGAATCCGCGTCGTCCGCGAATCGAGTCAACCCAGAAATCGTCGACTCGCGTCAATTGACTGCCATCGGGACGCCTGCCGAACTGCTCGGGCAGAAATCCGTGCGTGATCAGATTTTCGATTTTGGATGTATCGAATCCTTCGTTATGGGCGGCGAGACTGGCCAGCTCCACCATTTGCATATCCGTGATGCTGCGATTGCGGCGGGCGATTTCGATTTGATAGTGGGGGCCGAGCAGATTGTGCAGCAATTTGGACGGCACAAAAATAAAAACCGTGTCATCCCGAGATAACGGCATCTGTTGTCGGGCGTATCGGAATTCCAGGCTCTGGGCCAATGATCGGTTTCCGCGAGAGGCTTCGATGAACCGTCGAGCCAGCGAAATGGAACTGGTGATCAGATGCTTATCGCCCTGAACAACATGGAACGAACGGTACCGGTTGTCGGGCGTCTTTAGAAACTGTACGCGCACGCCATCGACATCAACGTCTTTCAATGTGCAGCCAATATCGGCATGTTCTTCGGCGAACAGTCGTCGCTTTTTGGCTAAATTGTTTTCCAGCGATTTCGTATTTTTTGCA
>JBGSXT010000784.1:0-5776 GCA_041751295.1 Mariniblastus sp. | reverse complement strand
TGAAGTCACAGCAGTCGCCTCGAGCTGCGCTTGTTTTTCCTGTAGTTTGGCGTCCAGATTCTGATCGATTTCCAATTCAGCTAACTTGGACAGTTTGGCTGCTTCGCGCCACGAATCATCGACGCGAAAAATGATCGGTTCCCCAGGAAATCCGACGATGTTGCGTAGAGCCGCAAACGTGAACTCGTTGTTGCGCGATGGCGATTCAATCTGGGGGGATTGAGTCGCTGCATGGCAGCGAATGCAATAATGACCAAAACCTGAATCGGCATGTGGAAACGGGTACGCGTGGTTGTCGTTGACTTTAGGCCGAAGGTCAGGAGTGTCGGCGGCCGGATATGGGTTGGACCAGAACCAGCCATCATGCGAACCCTGCGAATCCTTGAACATCACCGTCCATGACTTGATGCTAGCCCTCAGTTCGGCCTCCGATTTCTTGACATGTTGAATAGCGGGCTCATGATATTGTTCTTTGATGATCATTGCTCCGTCGGGAATCGTGCCGATCCGGCCGTTCATCAACCAAACGATGATTTCTGGCGAATAATAAACGCGAACTGCGGGGTGGGTACCGTAAGAGCGACCCTTGATGAACGGGCCAGTATCCCGAATGGACTTGTCGACCAACCAACTCAATTGCTGATATTTGCGTTCATGCAAGAATTCGAACAGCAGTTTCTCGAATTCAGCGACACTCATGCTGCTAGGGCGTGGCAGATTGGCAAGCGAACCGAGATTTCGTTCGCCAATAATGCAAGGCTTGGGAACTGCCAAAACGTCGTCGCCGGTGGTTGACGATTCAGCATGTGAACCTGTGAATTCCAATTTGGCCGACGAACCCGATTCGAGCTCTCTATCAATCGTTCCGTTATTCCTGACGTCGTCGTCGAATTTCGATGCTACGCCGCCAGCGGGTAATAAATGCGAGGGAGCTGGTATCAGCATCACAACGGATGCCAGCGTGGTCCAAAGCGACATAGGATTGTCCAAAAATGACTTGGTGAATGAGCCCGGATTGTCGGACGATTGGGGGTGACCTCAATCGAGAAGTCTTGACCATTGTTAACAGAAAATTGGTAACGTCTGGAAAAACAAATGTCATCATAATTCGTTTTCGCTCACAGGGGAACGGATCGTTCAGCAATTGAAAGCCTCATTGCAATCAACTTCGACCCGGCAAAGAATGATAATGGCCGGGGGACAGCCCCGCGACGACCGATGCCAATTTAACGACAATCCGCCGGATTCTTAACGCCGTTTGGTGGGGTTCAAGTCGGGAATGCCAGAATTGCAAATTTAAATGATTATCAACCTATTCCAACTTTCGAATGCCGTTCTGATCGTTGAATCGTGGCGGCCGATGCCGATGGAAACCGCCGGCTACTTTCTGATTACGGCAAACATTCTATACCTGATCTGCTATGGCGTTCGAGACGTGCTATGGCTGCGGATATTCTGCGTTACTGCGATGTGTACAATCATGCCCTACTATTTTTGGGGTGAGCCACGAATGCTGTTGTACTGCATTCTGTGGAATGTCGCGTTTCTGATCATCAATCTGTTTT
Source organism: Mariniblastus sp. (assembly GCA_041751295.1). GTDB lineage: Bacteria > Planctomycetota > Planctomycetia > Pirellulales > Pirellulaceae > Mariniblastus. The sequence goes on along the minus strand of JBGSXT010000784.1, from coordinate 4,211 downwards.
GGATCGTCGTCATTATTCGCCAACGTAGGCCGCCGAAAATGACCGACCATCAAAAACGACTGTATTCTGATGTTTTTGAAAAAAGCTGCACGCCGCAGGAAATGTTGAAATTGCTGTCGATTGCCAATCCCGAAACTGCCGCGATTGGCGGTAAGATTGTACAGAAATCAAGTTACCCAAACGGATTGATGCTGGTCGATCAGGGCGCTGCCCATGTTTTTGTCGGCGAAGACCTGGTTGCCAAACTCGGACGAGGCGATTTTGTGGCGGAGATGAGCTACCTGACCGGCGAACCGGCGGTGGCGGACGTGGTCGCAGCGACCCCCTTAAAGTATCTGAAATGGTCCAGAATCGAACTGGAAAAACTCTTCGCGGGCCGGCCCGAATTGAAGTCTGCTTTGAATGAAATTGTCGGTCGCAATCTGGTTGGAAAACTGACGTCGACCGAGTTCGCATTGCCGGAACTGTCTGTCGATTCCGTAATCGCGGAATTGACGTAATCGATTCCACCGGTTCCACGTGAAACTCGCCTGTTGCTCGAATATTGATCGGCGAGTGGATTCCTGAATCCAATGCTAGCAGCCAATTGGCGGGTTTGATGAACGCGTCCCCAGTTTCACGTGGAACCAAGAATCGATTTGCGACCTGCTGGCAAGTCCCGGCAATTGGCATTTCGCGCTGACCTCGAAATTGGTAGTTAAACCATTCAGTTTCCCGTTCAACAAAATGCTAGCGGAATCATCCCTTGCCCAGAACATTGTGCATCGCCAATCAGAAGGGTGGGGTCGGCAAGACTACGACTGCGATCAACCTCGCCGCCGGACTGGCACTTGGCGGACATCAGACTTTGCTGGTCGATATGGATCCGCAATGCAATGCCACCAGCGGCGTCGGCTGCAAGCCGGTGGATCGCCATCCGTTGGTCGAACGCAAACCAATTCGCCAATGTGCGACCACAACATCGATTGAGAAATTGAGCTTGTTGCCAGGCAGCCGTTCCTTCGTCGATATCGACTTGTTAGCTAACGGCGACGGAAACCAGAGTGATCAAGTCGTCAATCATCTTGTGAATGGCACCCTGTTTTACGATTACGTGGTGATCGATTGTCCGCCTAGTCTGGGAACGTTGACACAAACGGCCCTGTCTGCTTCCAGTGAGGTACTGATGCCGATTCAGTGCGAGTATTTTGCCATGGAAGGACTGACCCAGATGATTGAGGTCATTCGTAAAGTGATGCATTCCCGTTCAGGATCGCTGGAATTTGGCGGCATCCTGCTGACGATGTACGACGATTCGCTGGAACTGACCGACGAAGTTGATGGTCAGGTTCGGGAATTTTTCGGTGACATCGTTTTCGAAACCGTCATTCCGCGGGACGTCGCATTATGTGAATCACCAAGTCACGGTTGTAGCGTGTTGGAATATTCTCCCCGCTCGCGGGGAACTCGAGCTTACATTGAACTATGCATGGAGGTCACAGAACGTGATTAAAAAGAAACGATTGGGACGTGGTTTGGAAGCATTACTCAGTGTCGTTTCGGAACCGACGGCAAGTTCAAACGGGCTGGCGGCTGAAGCGGACATGGGTTCGCCAGAAATCGCGCCGGGCAGAACGACCAGCGACATCGTTCACTTGAGTGTCTACGAAATCGAAGATAACCCTTTCCAACCGCGCCGCGAGTTCAGCGAATCGGAAATCTCGTCGCTGGCGGAAAGTCTGAAGGAGCACGACATTCTGCAGCCGATACTCGTCCGGATCATCAACGATCGTTACCAGTTGATTTCTGGCGAGCGCCGACTGCGGGCCGCGATCCAGGCCAACTGGCAAACCATCCCGGCGCGCATTCGTGTTGCGGACGATCGACTGGTCGCTGAACTAGCCATCGTTGAAAATCTGCAACGCAAGGATTTGAATCCGATTGAAAAGGCGATGTCCTTTCGGCGCTACATTGACGAACACGTTTGTACCCAGGAAGACCTCGCATCTCGACTGAAGATCGACCGATCGACGGTGGCCAATTTGATGCGGCTGCTTGAATTGCCAGACGTGGTCCAGGACTGCTTGAGCCAGGGAACGATTTCCGCCGGCCATGCCCGCGCACTTCTGCCGTTGGGCGAGGAAGCGGTCCAAATAGATTTCTGTGAACGCATTCGTAAAGACCAATGGAGCGTTCGCGAGACCGAGCGATTGGTCGGGGACCGGATCAGGGACGAAGACGATCATCAGACGATCAAAATCAGCTCGCCAGCCCGGCGCGCTCCTAATGCTCAAATCGAATCAATTGAAAAGCAGCTGAAACTCGCGCTCGGAACTAAAGTCAGAATTCGCAAAGGCTCGCGGGGGCGCGGCACGATACAAATCGAATTCAGCAATGCCGAGGAGTTCGACCGCATCCGTGTGCAAATCGCTGGCGACAACGAAATGCGGCGTGCGGCCTGACCCACGGCCAAAGTGCTATCAAAAGCCCGATTGCATATTAATTTGGTCAGGGTTAGCATACTCCGATTGTGGACCGGCAGAACAATCCAGTGTGTTGCAGTTAGCCTGTTTCCGGATTTTTCAGCTTGGTTGTTTATCGGGGTGTAGCGCAGCCTGGCTAGCGCACCTGCTTTGGGAGCAGGGGGTCGAAGGTTCGAATCCTTTCACCCCGACTTTTCTCTCTAATAGAACTGACTATGATCGCAACGAGTCGAGAAAAACGAATGGACTCACCGCTGTTTTATGAAGACATTGAGGTCGGACAAGTTTGGGTCAGTCCGCGGCGTACCGTCACCGAAGCCGACGTAATCAGTTTTGCGACCATGACAGGCGACTTCAACCCGCTGCACGTCGATTACGATTTCGCATCCAAAAGCCATTACCGTCAGCCGATCGCGCATGGCCTGCTTGGACTTTCTTGGGTCGCCGGGTTGGGCAGCTATTTTCCCAGCGTGAATACCCTGGCATTCGTGGCCGTCAGGAACTGGGAGTTTCAGCGCCCGCTCTATTTTGGCGACACCGTTTATGTTCAGACCACATGTTTGGCACACGAATGGACAGGACGGCGAACGGGTAAAGTGAGCTGGGATCGCAAATTGATGAATCAGCGATCGGAAATTGTTCAAAATGGAGTTTTCGAAACGCTGGTCGCTATGAGGACGCCGTTGAACCGGTCGCACATAGGACGCAGCGGTGTTTCAATGGAAAACGGCAACGGGAACCAGGATGCTGCCCACCGAAATGAAGGCCCTCAGTAAGACGGTTGGCAGATAAAAGTCTGACTGAGTGGAACAGTTGTCCCCAACTGTTCGAGTGCTTCAAGCGCTCCGGTTTTAATCCATCGCCGTCATTTGGCTCCCCCTTCTTTACCCAAATTACAAACCCGGCAACAACCGTCAGAATCGTCAAGGTTTGTTCAAGAGTTCCGGTGGGATTGGTCGATTCGATCAAGGGCGATCCATGCTTTATGCGATTCGTATCTCCATACACGCGCTCTCGAACTGTCACTGCCATGAACCTCGACCATTCCCTGAAGAACGGCGACTTGAAACCCTACGAAAGTACTTTTCGTTGGAAGAAACGCCTGGCGCTGGTGACAACGTCGCTGATGGCGTTCGTCATTATTTGCATCATCGTTTCGCAAACAATCCGCGATTTCAAATCCGTTGCTTTCATTGACTTGTCGAATCAGGGTTCCACCCCGGAGAATTTAATTCATCAGATCATTGGCGAGGAACTGACAGATTCAAAGCTTTCCAGACATTTTGCCGCCGCCCATACCAATTTGGGAGCGATCAACAATAGCAGCTTCACCGAAAATGACCTTTCGGCGATCCGTGATTCGTTCAATTTTCAAATCAACCATCAGAACGAACACAATCGTCTTCGCCTGACAGCAGAATACTCCGGCGCGGGGACCCGGCTTGAGCAGTGCCTGACGGAGCAGGTCGTACGGAGCATCGGCTCCCGTTTGAACACGCATCAAGCCGACAGCGGGAGGTTCCAGCAACTAAAAATGCATTTGGAATCAGCCCTGAACAACATCGAACGAAATTCTTCCGCACGACATGTGGAGCTGATGGCCGCGCATTCATTGGTTGACCGACTCAACGAAGGACTCAGCGATATCCACAACCAGGTCGAACTATTTCGCCCGTTGCCACCGACGGCTGACGTTTCTGCCGAACCATTAATCGCACCGCTCGATGAACAAGCCGTGGCCCAATTGAC
>JBGSXT010000783.1:0-4327 GCA_041751295.1 Mariniblastus sp. | reverse complement strand
ACTTGATTTGTACGACCAGTTGAAATTGGCCTACAACCAGGACATCCAGTTTATATCTGATGATGAGGCAGTCGTCGTTTCGGATGTTAAATGTCCGATTTGCAGCGAGCAGATTCAGGAGGAAATGGTAGTATGCGTCCGTTGCAAGACTCCCCACTGCATCGATTGTTGGGAGTACAACGGCCAATGCGCCACCTTCGCTTGCAGCGAAACCCGCTTCTTTCCCGTCAACGGAAACCAGTCGGCCAAAGCCCGATAAATGTTCTGGAGCAGGGGTATCCCGTTCTGCCCGAGTTTGCCTGCCGGCAATCGAAATTGCCTGATGTTGGAACCAGGGGTATCAGGGGCATGAGTTTGCCAAAATGCCTTTAATTATTGCGCTTCGACAGTCGTCCAATACAGGACAATCCCACGTGCATGCTGGGCCAACCCACGTTGGAGGAATTGACTTTGCAAAATGGGGATGCTCGCACGGAAGGCGACTTACTATAATGTCAAGTGGGGCGCCGCCTCCAAAACCTTGTATAGGCGGAAATGTCGCGATTATTTTTATTCTTTCAGGAGTGAATGGGAATGAGAATCAAACCACAGGCACTGTTGTTTTTGAAATTTCGGACTGCCGCATTTTTGACGGCCGGCTTGATCTTGTTTCTGCCGTCCATCGGATGCGATCGAGCCAAATCTGATTCGGGCGGTTCAACAGCGGCTGGAATCGATGCCGAACAATCCGACGGAACTGACAAATCGGCTGCCAGCACTTCCAATCCGCGACGGAAGGCCGGCTCGATCAAATCGCTTGGCGGCGCTGAAGAAGGTCCCTCTCGCTCGATGTCGGGAGACAATTAGGTAAGCAGCGCTAAAGTGCCAAGCTTTTCCCGCGACGCCAAAGTTTGCAAGAGTTTTTTATCGCCTCATTCTATTTTTTCGGGAGTCAATCAATGAACAGAAATTGCCGACTTGCTTTTACTCTGGTTGAGTTGTTAGTGGTCATCGCCATTATTGGCATTCTGATCGGGATGTTGTTGCCGGCTGTCCAGCAGGTTCGCGAAGCTGCCCGACGGACCCAATGCATTAACAATCTGCGTCAGCTGGGGGTGGCCTGCCACAGTTATGAATCGGCGAATGGCAAATTGCCGCCGGGACCGTTGGGATCTGTGGGTGGATTGCGATCCGGTGGCGGCCAACCGCCTGCGCCTGCTGTTCCCCGCAGCCTGAATCAAAATACTTCAACCACCGCGTGGTTATTGCCCCATCTCGAACAGCAGAACTTACATGTGCTGCTGGACATGATTGCATTTGACCTGTCCCGTATCGTGGTCAGCCCCGAGTATCCAGTCGCTTCGGAGTGGTGGAACGGCAACAGTTATGGCGATGGATTGTTTTTCGGTTTGTCCACGCAAATTCCGTCCTTGCGATGCCCGTCCGACCAGGGCGCTGAACCCAATAAGTCAATTTATGATTACCACGCCTTTGGCTGCAGCACAATTCCGTTTCCTCAATTGATTCAGTCGGACGAAGATTTGGGGATCACGAATTATGTCGTCTGCGACGGTTCCATTGGGGGGAACCACACATCGGGCGGCCCCAACCCGCATTGTCCAGTCAATTCGATTCACGTTGGTTTTCGCGGTGTGTTCCGCAACGGTGAATCCATAGCGATCGACAAGGTTTTTGACGGCTCGTCCAATGTGGTTCTGATGGGCGAATCATTGGGATTTATCGACGTGTTGCCGGGAAATGGCTTTCAGAATATTCGCCATTCATCGGTGACCGGCGGCGCGGCAATCATGCGCCCGGATTTGTTCGGGCAGGGACTGGAGTTGTTCAGTACGCCGGTTTTCGGACAGGAGATTCAATTTGGCTCAGCGCACACGGGCATCGTGAATTTTGTTTATACCGATGGTTCGGTTTCTACAATTTCCCGTTCCGTCACCCCCACTACACTGATGCGGGTCGGTGGCCGCGAGGATGGAAATATGGTCAACAACGAAGAGTTATAGTAGCAAAGTTAAAGAAGCAACATCCAAGAGGCTGGCATCAACGAACTTGGAACAACCGAAAACAACAAAGAACAAAACGAGAACAAAAAGGGGAGGCAGCCCATTTCAGAGGTTCCGCTTGCCGGAATTTTTTAAGTGGTCGGTCTGGTGAGTGTAAGGTTTGCCTGAGTTTCAATCGAGCTGCGGCCCACTTGAGGGTTTTGCGGATTGGAATCCTGCTGCCGAATATCCGGTTTCTGGCAGCGGCAGGATTGCTTTAATGCGTGTTACCGTCTTGTTCCGATTTCATGGCAAGGCCCTGCAATCCGGATCAAAAAACCAATTGACGCGTTTTCCAGATGTTGCCTGCCCTATCCCTTGACGCAAAGAGCCCATGAATCGTTCCGTTCTGTTTTCAGGGGTCCTCAATATCGTTTTGATTGCGCAACTCAATCAACCGCTATTGGGTCAATCGGAACTATTTGAAATAGGTCAAGACGCGATCGAATTGCAGGAACATGCAATCATTTCTAAAATGCGGGCGGATTGGTCAATGCCCGAAATCAATCCGATCGGGGAAAATGAGTCCGAAGAGCATTCCGCATCCCCTTTTGACGCCGGCGGTTGGGTTCAAGGCGGGTACCACAACGAATCCGATGGGCTATTCAATACGGACCCGGGTCGCTTCAATTTCCAGCAAGTCTGGTTTTTTGCGGAACGAGCGGCGGACGGGTCGAACGGGCTCGACTGGGGGTTTCGAACGGATTTTCTTTATGGAACGGATTCCGGAGATGCCCAGTCTTTTGGCAACTTGCCGGGCAATTTCGATTATCTCAACGGCTGGGATCGCGAAGGTGCTCTTGGAAATCCTGATGGATATGGATACGCCATGCCGCAGCTGTATGGACAGCTTGCCAACGGTGATGTTTCGGTGATCGTCGGACATTTTTTTACGCTGCTTGGCTATGAGGTGGTTCCCGCGCCAGGCAATTTTTTCTACTCCCATTCGTTTACGTTTTTCAATTCGGAAGCCTTTACCCATACCGGTGCGCTGGCGACCTGGGACGCGTCGGACAATCTGGACGTTTATGCCGGTTACACGTTGGGATGGGACACCGGTTTTAACCAATTCTCAGGAATCGGATCGAATCCGGCCGGCCCGACCGGACTTCAAAACGGCAGCAGTTTCCTCGGAGGATTCAGCTACCAGATTTCTGAAAAAGTTGAATTGAATTACATCACGACATTTGGTGATTTCGGTTCGACGGGGGATGGATACAGCCACTCCATCGTTGCCGATGCGAACTTGACTGAAAACTTCAACTACGTGTTTCAAAGTGATTTGCTGACACGTGATCAAAATGAAAGTCTGGGGATCAATCAATATTTTTTGTATTCCCTGAATGAAAAAGTGGGCGTCGGCAGCCGGCTGGAATGGTGGAAGCAGGACGGAGCCAGCATTTACGCGGCGACGTTTGGCATCAATCTGAGACGTTCCAGCAACTTTGTCGTCCGCCCCGAAATTCGATTCCAGTTTGACCCCAATTCGGACAACGCCGGGATTCCAGGCGAAGATCAAGGGCTATTTGGTATCGATGCGATACTCAGTTACTGACGACGTGATACGTTCGCCCCAAGAATCGGCTCAGGAACCAGCGGTTGATCATTAATTCGCCGAACGAGACTCAATGAAACGGTGATAACATATCGGCTCATGATTGCGTCTCGCCCAATCTAGTATTCGGTAACAATTCATCACCTAAGCATTTTCAGATACTGTTAGCCCAAATATGGCCTCACGAATCGAGAACGAAGCCAGCCAGATTGAGCCTGGATTGGCGACTCGAATTGGTCTGTCTGGAATATTGGCTGCGTACCTGTTTCTGGTCGTGCTGGGTCCGCTTTCAAATCCGATTGCATCAATTGATTTGACGGGTCCGATTTCAAACTGGCTCAGACCGATTCATCAGGCATTGTTCCTTGGTCACGGATATCGGTTCTTTGGTCCTGATCCGGGACCAAGCCATCTCGTCGAGTATCGAATTACAGAAACGGATGGTGACGTGGTTGAAGGCCGGTTTCCCGATCGCGATATCTATTGGCCTCGATTGCGATATCACCGCTGGTTCATGTTGAGCGAAAGCGTCTATCAAATTGCTGCCAGCGTTCCTGACGGGAAAGACCACTCACAGTTGATCGCAGAGCTGGAAAAGGAAATCGTTCAGTTGCGGGAACAGGGCGAGCTGCCGAGCATGCGGGCCATTGTGGTCCAGCGCGACCGTTTGCAACAGGATTACAAATTCAACCGGCAGCGTTCGGAAAATCTGATCCGGCAACTTGCCCGCCAC
>JBGSXT010000782.1:0-6225 GCA_041751295.1 Mariniblastus sp. | reverse complement strand
ACGATCAGACCGATGATCAGTCCCAACGTGACAATCGCAGAAAAAATCAGTCCGGAGATCCGATTGACCGTAATTTGTCGCGGGTCAATTTGATAGAACGCAATCTCGGACTCGACCGCTTCTGTTTTGGCCGCATCGGTTTCGGCGGCACCGGTTTCAGCCGCATCGTTTTCAACTAGATCAGAATCTGAAGGGAGCGAATTCACTGATGCTGCAATTGCCTTGATCATGGAATGGTATTCGAAATGCGGAACCGTCTATTGGCCGCCGCATCAGGTACTGGCCAAAATATGCAGAATATCGCCATCCTGGATAACGTATTCCTTGTGTTCCTTGCGCATCAGATTTTGAGCTTTCACTTCGCGCTCACTGCCCAGTCGGATCAGATCGGCACAAGTCATCGTCTCGGCCCGTACGAAACCGCGGGCAAGATCGGTATGGATACCACCAGCGGCGTCCTGGGCAGTCGCCCCTTTGGGAATCAGCCACGTTCGCACCTCTTTCTCCCCCGCCGTAAAGAACAGCATTTGCCCGGAGGCATCCATGATCCGTTGCAACAGTTGGCGCTGATCAAACGGTGTCACGCCCATTTCCTGACAAAACGCTTCGCGATCAGCAGCATCCATATTCTGCAAATCCATTTGCAACGTCACCGACAGGGCGACCGCATTTACATCGGCGGGCAATCCTTGTAGATGACTGTCTGGTGCGGCTTCGTCATCGGCAACATTGAGGATGACCAGTCGTGGTTTATCGGTCAGCAATTGGAACGACCTGGTCGCCGCCATCTGCGGTTCGCTCAAGTCAAGTTCCCGGATGAATCTGCCGTTTTCCAGCTGCTCGAGAATCGGCTGCAGCGCCTCCAGTTCGGCCACTTCCCGATCCCGGTTGGGTCGCGGCTTCTTCACCGACTCCTGGAGTCTTTCCACCCGTCCGTTAACAACATCCAGATCGGCGATCAGCAAATCTTCTTCAAAGGCCAATAAATCGGCGGCTGCTTTGACTCCTGAAAAAGCGGCGACCACCACGATCATGCATCCTGCTTCGCGAATCAGCGCCAGCTTCCCCGCCGATCCTTCGTGGTCACGGCTCAATCCGGGTGTATCGATCAGGTTGATTTTGGCCTCAGTGATTTTTTTGGGTTGATAGATATTACAAAGTGGTTCAACGCGCTCATCGGGAACCGACGCTGCAGCCATTTGCGTCGAATGGGTCAACGACGGATCGGGCCGGATTCCCGTGAGCCAATGAAAGAGCGAGCTTTTGCCTGCGCCCTGATATCCGACAATGCCTATTTTCATTTGGTTTCTGTGGTATGTTTGAAATGCTGTTCAAATTGGCGAAGCTGGTTTTCTATATCTTTGACCGCCTGGTTGTCCAGTGGAATTGATCCGAATCGTGCTTGATAAAACGCATCGGTTGCCGTTTGCAGCAGTGCCGATATTTGTGGCCGGAACGATTCGGTGCTGGTCTGGCCGCTGATAAATGCTGACGCCTCATGAGCAAATTCACGCTGGGTCTGGGATGATTTGCGTTGTAAACCAAACTGCGATTTAAGGAATTTTTCCAATCGACGGTAAAACGGTACGATTTTAGTGACAGACCCTTCTCCGGCGATCCACTGTCCCAAATCGCCCGATACCGCCGAGATCGCCCGGCCAATCATTTCCCGAATCGAACCCTTTTTCCGCCGCGCGGCAACAGCCTTTTTGCCCGTCCGCAATTTGAACGCCATGATTCCCATGTACAGCAAAAAGCCCGCTACCAGCACAATCTGAACGGGCCGGTTGGCGATGATGAAGTCAATCAATGGCTGGAAGACGCGCGTGAGCAGTGAATCCACGCTGGATGCCGATTGCTGGGCAGCTGACCGGCTGAATTCCTGCTTGTTGTGATCGGGACTGATCACGTAGTCCTGCCAAATCGAACGTGCCAAATCAAACGCTTCGTTGGACGATGCATGATCCACCGGTGGTGTTGGATCAAGAGTCAACCAGGCACCGGCCGCATCCGCCATCCCGCTGCGTCGCATGGCTGGAGTACAATCCTCCGGCGGCAAGTAGGCTTCCACCCAAGCGTGAGCATGCTGGCCATGAATAACATACGAATCGGTCAGCTTGTTGAATTCGCCACCATGAAACCCGACGACGTATCGGGCGGGGATTCCCTGGGAGCGCAGCATCAAAGCCAGTGCCGATGCATACAACGCACAATGTCCCGTTTTATGATTGCGGACAAAATCCTCGACGGGATCAATGGCATCATTCCTGTCGACCGAACGATAATCGAGCGTGTAGGAATATCCATTGGCGGGAGAAAAATGCTGGACGAGTGCCTCACATAGTCTCTGCCGGTCGCCGCTCGATGTTTTGCCTGCCATATTTTCCGCAATGGTATCCGCGACTCGGACCAGTTCCGGATATCGAGCGGCGTCCATTTGTGTCAGCAATCGGTATTCGGGCGATCCCGTTTCCATGGGATGGCGGTATGGTTCGAGGCTCTGATAGGACCGATAAGGCCAGGCATTCAGCGGTCGATTGTTCGAGTCGAACAGGGCCACCAGCCGATACATGAACGACGTCAAATCATCAGTCGACTTGGAGCGGCGTCGCGTCAGAGCTGACAGATCGTGACAGAATTCTGCACCGTTTTCGTCGTCCGCCATCCGAAACGCCGGTACCGACATGACCAGCAGCGGATCCGATGTCGGTTCCAAAATGATCTCCATGCCGATCGGCTTGACGTCAGGCACAGCGTCGAATCGGGACCCAATGCGGTCGAGGCGGTAGTAGCTGGAAAAATCGAAAACATGATCATAGGTTGCTGTCCAACTGGTCTTGCCATTGACCAGAACCAGCTTGCTCATCGCCATCCCGCGAAAGTAGGGAGACTCGTCAAGGATAATCTGTTCATCGGACTGCAAATCGAAAAAACGGGCGCGAAATTGCAGGGCGATCGATTGTCGCACGACTCCATCTTCGTCGAGATCCACTTTCCAGGATTTTCCCGTGCCCGTGAACTCGCGCTTGGACGGTTCATTCTGATTCTGTCGCGTATGGGGCAAACTGTGAAACAGGATAAATGCGAATACCATCGAAACGCCCAGCCACGGGAAAACGATTCGCATCATCGAGGCCAAATTTCTACGTTCAACTGGAGCACTGGAAATCGCCAGTGCCGGTGCCAACCTCGATCCGGGTTTGGCAATCGCCGCCCACTCCAGTCCCGTCGACCGCGCAATCCGCTTTTCATTAGAGGTCTGGATGAGTGTCCATTGATCGAAGTCGTATTGGAAAATCATCGCGACCGTGGCAATCAGGAAATAACTGACGAACAGCAGACCATTTTCAAAATTCAGGTTGAAGATTCCGGCCACGATGACCTGCAGAACACTGAGCATCATGATTTGCCAGCACAGCCGGGGCGTCTTCTTCTGGAACAGCAGCACGCACTGCAAATACGCCAACAGATTCGCCACCGCGACCAGTTTGGCAGTACTTCCTCCGCCAATAAATTCATTCATCGTCAAAATCAGTACGAGGATCGAAACCAGATTGGCCATCCAGCCAGACAGTTCGAGCAGCTTTCTGCGGTCCACGATCTCGAATGCCGCGATGGCTCCGATGATTGAAATGGCAATCATTCCTGTATCGTTCAGACTGCGACCCAGCAGCAAGCTGCTGTTGCAAACCAACAACAGGATCGCGACCTGGATTTTCAGCAGGTGAGGATACATCATGGCTCGGCCACCAAATTCCTGAGCCAGCGGTCCCTCTCGATCGGGGCATCGACGTCTGCTGCGGAAAACAGCAGTTTGAATTCAGGTTCGCGGCAACTCAGCCACGTGATACGCGAATCGCAGGCTGGCGGCAAATCCAATTGGACAGGTCGCTGACGTGGACTCAAGACAAGAACTGGCGAACTGCGGGAGATCACTTTCAAAGTGTACAACGTCAGCCCGGCAATTTTCGGTTGCGACGTGGTGCGGGCAATGGCCAGTTTCTGTAAAGCCGCCGTGACAAAATCAATCTGATCCCGTGATGACAAGACAGACGTATCCTCGCCAGCGATCGCCAGAGTCAAGTTCCCGATTTTGGCCTCTGACCAGCGGGAAACCAGCGTTGCCGAGCAACAGAGGATCCATTCGCAATCTGCAACAACCGCGTCAATGCTGCGTTCGATGCTGTTTGGATCGGCGAACAGATCCAGCACGATGGCCAAATCCCGATCATTCCAGCCATCAAATTGCCTGACCATGGGCTGTTGGTACTTGGCGGTTGAACGCCAGTGAATTTTTCGCATGTTATCGCCGGAACGCCATTTTCGGATCGCAAAGAATTCTTCTTCATGCGGACCCCGATGACGCGATGGCGATTCCATTCCAGTCGCCAGACTGAAAATGGCCTGTTCCCATTTTGGGGCGAGTTTTACCAGCCGCGGAGCGACATGCACTTCCGATACCTGTCGAGCCCGAAACCAGCATCGCACAAGCGGCAGCGGAAACTGGCAGGCCACCGTCGCTGGTCCAAGCCGATAAACGCCCCTTTCAGCGAATCGTACCCGGTAAGACGAATAGGCTGTTTCATCCGCCGGAATCTTTTCAAACTGTACCGTACCCTCAGAAATTTGGTCCCGCCGTTTTCTGGTGCTCCGTTCCCTGCCGTTACGGGAAACCGTCTGATGAATCGTATCATTCAATCGAATATTGAAAGCGGTCAATCGGCTGGAGTTGGTTGCTGACCACTGGATGTTGGATGGCTGTCCCACATGGATTCGACTGGGCAAGACCCGTGCGACCGTGATCTGCCGCACGGCATGACGACTCAATCGCCAGCACAACAACAGAGGAGCGAACATCATCCCGGAAACGACGACCAGCATGTTGACGTTTCGCAAAATCGCGCAGACGGCCACGAAGCCGAGAACCACCACAAAGACCAGCCCCTCCCGCGTCAGGGAGTTGCGAACGATCGGTCGTATTGTCGATTTCAACATCCTGACTCACCGTTTCCCAATATTCGTTTAACACTCAGCGGCAGGCGCAGGCACCCGCCTATAGCGCCCACCCACAGACGACGCTTGCGGCCTGTCGTTAAACGATTGAATTTTGCAGCTGCCGGGTTCACTCAGGCATCGGGACGGTGCCAACAATTTCCCGGATCATCGATTCCAGTTCATCCCGTTGCAGCAGACCCATCGTCCCCACTGGTTTGACCCGATGCGCAAGCACTTTCACCGCCAATGCCTTGACATCATCCGGGATCACGTACGACCGACCATCAATGAAGGCGTTCGCCTGTGACGCGCGGTACCACAACAAAGCACCTCGCGTGCTGACGCCGACGCCCAGATTTTCCGACTGCCGGGTGGCTTGCACGATGTCCATGATATAGTTGGCAATCGCTTCGTCGACTTCCACCTGCCGCACCAGTTGTTTCATATACAAGTGAGTTTCCGGTTCACATACCGAACGCAGATCGTCGACTGGTTCGCCCGTGCGGTGATTCGACAGAATCTGTTGCTCGAATTCGCGATCGGGGTAGCCCATCGAAAGTCGAAACAGGAAGCGATCCAATTGGCTTTCGGGTAACAAGTACGTTCCCTCAAACTCGAAGGGATTCTGCGTCGCAATCACCATGAAAGGGGAGGGCAAATCGTGAGTTATTCCGTCGACACTGACCTGATTGTCGCTCATGGCTTCCAACAGGGCACTTTGGGTTCGGGGTGGTGCGCGGTTGATTTCGTCGGCCAAGACAAAATTGCTGAAGATCGGTCCGGCGTGGAATTCGAATCGATTGGCCGTCGAATTGAAGATGCTGCTGCCGACAATATCGCTGGGCAACAGGTCGGGTGTGAATTGGATGCGGCGAAAACTGCCGTCGATCGAGCGGGCCAGCGCCTTGCCCATCAGCGTTTTACCCACGCCGGGAACGTCTTCCAACAGCACGTGTTCGCCGGACAAATTGGCGATCAGACAATCGTGGGCCACGTCCCGCTTGCCCAATACAACCTGTTCCACATTGTCGAGCAACAGCTGGATTTGACCACTCAGGTTTCCAATCGCTTCGGCATCAACCGGGGAAATTGCAGTGTCCGATTCCGCTAACAACTTCGCTGCTTGTGTATCCAACCAACTTCTCCGAACCATCCCCAGTCTCTGGTATTTCCAGGGATCATTATAGGCTCAAATCCAGCCGCTGTCTGGACGGCAGACGATGGTGCGAT
>JBGSXT010000781.1:0-1970 GCA_041751295.1 Mariniblastus sp. | reverse complement strand
GCCCAGGTTTTCCAACGTCAATGCTTTCTGTTCAGACTTCCCTTCGATCCCAATCACCATTGAAAACCTGTCGAGGCGATCGTCAACATTGCCCATCGAGTTCAAAGCATCTGCCGAAAACTCGAGCGGCAACTCGGTGACTGGATATTTTTTTCCGTCAAACAGATCGTAAGCCGTAGATTCGGGATGCAGCATCAGCCAGTGGGACCAGGAGGTCAGCATACTGGGAACCCGTTCCAGCCTGGTGCCGGCCTTTGGCCCCTCGATCGCGAGTCCAGTCAAGGCTGACCACAGGGTCTGATCCGGACCTTGCACAACCATCACACCGCCGCGCCAACCATGAAACCGATAGCCATAATCTTTCTTGAACGAAGCAACGTAACCACCATCCGGGTCGTAAAAAAACAGTCCGTAGGTATCGTTAACGACTCGCGGTGCGGCAATGAAATGGCGCAACGGCATCGCCCCGCCATTGTGGTCCCCGCGAATCCAGGCAAGCACCCGATCGTCATCACGGATCAGCTGTTTCAGATTCTGGTTGACGCAGTACGAGCAGGGTGGTTCCGTTAACGGCTCGAACAAATCCGGTTTTGCAACAATCCTGTCGGAGCGATCTGACTCGTTTTCCTGGATCTGGCTCGCGGCCGAACCACCGTATGCCGTCTCAAAACAAAGAATCGGAGCGATAGTCAATGCCAGTAACAGACTTGGTTTCACGATGAACAGCTCTTTACAGAAACCCATGGACCGAGATTGCGGAATCCGATTTTAACTGACCGATCAGAAGTCAGTCAAATGGGTGTGCGCAGCTGTCCAGCAGCATTCTGTTTTTGGCAAACAAAAAATTGAAGCTCCAGATGCCGAACGCCGTCGCAATCGCTTCCAACGAGGTTAACGGGTAGACTGACAGGGTCATTGAAGCCAGACGTTTGATATATCTCCCATCGAATTCGTGTTGCTGGATTATTGCTTCGTTTAGGAACCCATCTTGCGGCGACATAGCGTCATGCACTCAACACACACAGTCGAACAACCAGCGGAACTTCTCCCCTTTCTCTTTGCCTGTAACCCGGCGGTAAAGAGGACCAAGATACGGCAGTGGCTCAAATATGGTTCGATTCAAGTCAACGGACAGTCGATCACCCGCTTTAACCACCCACTGCAAACCGGGGATCAGGTTTCGATTCGAGCCATGGGAAAAGGTCGCGCGGAAGGCCTATCGCATTCTGGTATGAAGATCCTGTTTGAGGACGCGTTATTGATTGTCATCGAAAAGCCTGAAAATTTGTTGAGCATGGCCAGCGCGACGCAGCGGGACAAGACGGCTTACGCCTTTCTGACGGATTACGTGCGGCGCGGCAATCCAAAAAGCACGGAGCGAGTATGGATCGTGCATCGATTGGACCGCGAAACGTCCGGCTTGATGGTATTTGCAAAAACGGAGTCGGCAAAGCACCTGCTACAGGCCCGCTGGCCTGAGGTCAGAAAGAACTACTTGGCAATCGTCGAAGGAAATCCACCTGCTGATCAAGGCGTGCTGAGGTCGCACCTGGATGAGAGCGGTCCCTTTAAGGTTTACAGTGCGCCCCCCAGCGAACGAACGCGACTCGCTGTAACCCGTTTCAGGGTAATCAAGCGCATCGCGAATCGCGCGTTGCTCGAACTGACTCCGGACACAGGCCGGCGCAACCAAATTCGGGTGCATTTGGCCGACGCCCACTGTCCTGTCATCGGCGATCACAAATATCAGGCCCAAACCGATCCCGTCAAACGACTGGGATTGCACGCCAGCTCGTTGCAATTCGAGCACCCCTCGTCGGGAGAACTTCTGGAGTTTGAATCACCTCTACCGCAGGATCTGGCGCGGTTGGTGTGAATCGAAAACTTGATCGGATAAAATGAACGATTCCAGATTCGACCCGCTTGATTCGGGCTTCAAGTTTGTTGCATAAGTTGGATGACGTATTGAT
>JBGSXT010000780.1:0-7728 GCA_041751295.1 Mariniblastus sp. | reverse complement strand
GAAATTGCCGGAAAAGGTTACTATCGCACGCTGCGAGAGAAGCTGGGCTGGCGTGGTACGTTGACTGAACATTAGGTTTTGTGACGCAATCGCCCGCCGGCGGCCAATTTCAGTCAAGGAGGATTCAATGATGCAATTGAAATATCTGTTGTTGTTTGCCGCCATTGGGTTGCAGTTCCCCACAACCGGATGGTGCCAGCCAGAAAAGACGGCGGCCGATCGAGTCAATGAAGCAACGCAAAATCTGCAGAACAAACAGAAAGTCCTGCTGCAGTACAAATTCCATCCCGGAGAAGAGATTCGCTGGAATGTAGAACATGTCGCCACTACCAAGGCACAAATCTCCGGCAAGAATGAAACGACCTCCAGCCGTACTGAATCGACGAAGTTGTGGAAGGTTTCCAGCGTCGATTCAATCGGAAACATTACGTTTGTACACAGTGTTGAATCGTCTAAACTATGGCAGAAAATCGGGGACGACGAAGCGATCGCTTTCGACAGCACTTCAACCGATGAGGTCCCCGACGAATTTTTCGGAACAAGCGAAATGATTGGCAAACCCCTGGCGGTGATCACGATCACTCCGTCTGGCAAGGTTGTCGATCGAAAATCAAGTATTGAAAAAATTGACTTTGGGATTGGCGACATCTGTACGCCCATGCCGGAGAATCCGATTCCCATCGGACATCGTTGGTACGTCCCGACCGAATTCACCGCCAACGACGAAGATGGCAGGCGGTTGCAATTGAAAGCCCGCTTGCATTACCAATTGACCAAAATTGTCGAAGGCAAAGCGTATATTTCCTTTCGCACCGAAGTCTTGACGCTGATTGAGAACGACAAAATCAGGTCGCAGCTGTTACAGAAGCTGACGGATGGATACATTGCGTTTGATATGCAAACCGGCCGCATGGCAAACAAGGAAATCGAATGGAATGAGACGGTTCAGGAATACGCCGGTCCCGACAGTTTCCTGCAATACAACGGCAAGATGACGGAACAGATCGTTGCCGACGAGCCGTCAAAAGCCGGCAAAGCACGAGTGTCCCATTCGGACCCAGCGACGAAAATCAAACGGCCGGAAGACGAACCGATCATTCGAAAGTGAAAATTCTTCTCGCTTCAATTCCTTGCAACTGGACATAGCCTGGCATATTGAAAATCATTTGCGTGCTGATCCTTACAGCTGCGACTCCATCCTTGTTTCGCCTGACGGACATGGATTGGCGAGCCGTGACCAACACATTGTTACTAGGGCTGAGCACAAGTTCGATCGCGATCCCAGTGGGTCTGGTGCTCGCCAGACTCTGTCTTTACAGCGGAGTCGTTCCGCGCGTCCTCTGGCTGAGCTGCCTGTGTCTGGTTTTTGTTCCGTTGTTCATGCAGGTCAGTGCTTGGGACAGCGCTTTCGGAAAGCTCGGCTGGCTGATCAATGTGCAACTGTTCAACGGAACGCTGGCGAATTCCTGGGCACCGGCGATCTGGATTCATGCGATGGCCGCCGTGCCGCAGGTTGCCTTGATCGTCTGGTTCGGATTGTGGAAATCGGGTCGGGCTTTTGAAGATCAGGCGTCCCTCGACGCTGATCAACATTCCGTGTTCTGGCATGTTACGCTTCCAAGAATCTTGCCTCTGATTGGAATCAGCATCGTTTGGATCATGGCCAGTTGTGCCCGGGAAATTGCCGTGACCGACATCTATCGCATCGGTACCATCGCTGAACAGATTTATTTGGGATATTCGCTAGGCGAATTCGAACAACCGCTGCGCGACAGTGGCGGCACAACGGTGGTCTCGATTGCCATTGGAATCATTTGGATTATGGCCTGCTGTGCACTGATTTTGATGGCGTTCCAGAAATACGTGGATCGGTACCTGCGCAGTGATGATGTATCGGTCCGCAATCAGCAACCCGCATCGGCCTGGCAAAATTTGACGGGCCTGATCCTGATTGCGATCATAGTCCTGATTCCGGCTGCCAACCTGTTGATTCGAGCCAGCAAACACGTCGTGCTGGTGGATGGCAGTCCGGTGCCACAATACTCGTTAGCTAATCTTATGTCGGTTGTGTCGAATGTCCCGCAGGAATTCGCGACTGAACTGCAATGGTCTTTTCTGATTGCCGCCGTATCGAGCGTCATGATCCTGACGTTGGCAATCGCAATATCATGGATGGCAATTGAATCCAGTGCCTGGCAATTACTGCTCATGATCTCGTTCGCCATCTGCTGCAGTCTGCCGGGACCGTTGATTGGTACGGGATTGTTGCAAATTCGAAATGGACTTGAGATTGGCACGGTCAATTGGCTGTTTGATCGGACGATTTTTGCGCCAGTAATCGCCAACCTGGTTTTCTGTTGGCCGATGGGTTGCATTCCCGTTTGGATGATACTGCATAATACTGCTTCCGACTCGCTCGAACATGCGAAGACAGACGGGGTCAGTTCGGTGGCCAGGCTGCTGCGGATTGTGTTGGCCGGGAATTTCGTTGCCTGTTGCGGTTGTCTGCTGATTGTATTTGCGATCTGCTTTGGCGAACTGTCGGCCAGCCAGCTGGTGGTTCCGCCGGGCATGGACACCTTACCACGCCGGATGCTGGGAATGCTGCATTCGGGAGTCGACGACACGACTGCCGGCCTGACAATCGTTACCGTCTTTTTCATTTTGGCAATATGTGGCTGCGGATGGACGCTGGTTCGGTTGAACCGGACGGATAATGGTCAATAATGCACAAGTCATGAAAAAATCCATCGCTTATTTCCTGTTGATGCCAGTTCTGAGCGGCAGCATTGCCTGTTGCGACGAAGTCATTATTCGTCGTGGCGGCCAGCGGATTGAATTGTCAGGTGAAATACTGGTGGAGGCCCAGAAGGACAACGGCATCCTGTTTCAATCCAGAGACGGCAGGCTGTGGAGGCTGGCGGCCGCCGAGATCGAATCGAAACAGAACAACGACGAGTCGCTGCCACCGCTTACACGAAAAGAGTTGGGGCAACAAATTCAGTCGGAATTGAACAGCGAATTCAAAATACATGAGGCCGACGAATTCGTCATCGTCTACAACACAGAGACCGCCTACGCGCGGTGGGTGGCCGGATTGTATCGGCGTTTTGAACGCGGCTTCAGCGCCTATTGGGCGCGAAACCGGTTCCGACTGGAGAAACCCGAATTTCCCTTGGCCGTGATTATCTTCAAGTCGCGTGGGGAATACGAAAAATACATGTCCAACGAATTGGGAATTGGTAACTCCAACCTGATTGCCTATTACAACTTTGAATCCAATCGGGTCGTGATGTTTGATTTGACTGCCGGCGGGGACGGATCGGCGGGCAAGTCAAATGATCCGCGCCGGATCAACAACGTATTGAACAATCCGGATGCTATTCCGATGGTCGCGACCATTATTCATGAAGGAACTCATCAGTTGATGTTCAACAACGGCATGCAATCCCGATTTTCGGATACGCCGTTATGGATCAACGAAGGGCTGGCGATGTTTTTTGAGGTGCCCGATTTGGAATCGACGCGTGGGTGGGGCAAAATCGGACAGGTCAATTTCCTGCGATTGGGTCCGGTGTTGCAGTATTTCCGGACCCGACCCGCCGATTCGCTGAAACTGATGATCCAGTCGGATGAGGCGTTTCGAGGCCAACGGGCGTTGGACATGTATGCTCAGGCCTGGGCATTCAATTATTTTCTGCTGAACAGACACAAAGAGAGGTATGTCGAATATTTGCAAAAAATGTCGAAGAAGCCGCTGTTGATCTACGACTCACCAGAACAGCGATTGGCGGATTTTCAGGAATTTTTCGAACAGGATTTTGACGATTTGGACCGCGAATTCGTCCAATATATCCGTTCGTTGGATCGTTAACCGTTGCGGTCCGATAAGGACTGCTGCAGTCCGCATTTTTAATGGTGTCGGCAGTAAACAAATGGGATTAGAATCGAGGGTTTGAAGAGGGGCGGTAATCCATCCTTGTAGTTTTTGAAGTCTCGAAATTCATGAAAAGATTTTTCTTTGTTTTGGCGTGCTTCGTTGTCGTACCCATTCTGTTCGTTAAATTCGTATTGCCACGAATCACTGATTCCGGGACCGATGTTGTTGGCCAACTGCCGGAACCGAAAGTGGCCAAAATTGACGACCCGACTGATCCGGATTATAT
The DNA here is from genome assembly GCA_041751295.1 of Mariniblastus sp. Taxonomy (GTDB): domain Bacteria; phylum Planctomycetota; class Planctomycetia; order Pirellulales; family Pirellulaceae; genus Mariniblastus. Next base: position 3,562 of record JBGSXT010000780.1, on the reverse strand, counting down.
CGTCGCCACGCTGATTGAAAACGAGAATCTGATTCGGGAAATCGACCCGGTGCTGGCGAAATTGAGTCAGGCAGCTCTGAATCTGGAATTGCTGAATGAGGATACGGTCAGCGTGTTTGCCGGCAAGTGCCAATTGCGAGATATCGTTTCGACGGCACAGGGGCCGGTTGCAGCAACCGGTCTGCAAATCGTTTCTGTCGAAACCGGTAAGTTGCAGGAATTTTCCGCCACCGAAACGAATGCCGGCATTTGGAAACGATTGATGGAACACTTCGACTATTTCGAACACTTGAGATTTTATGCAATCAGGTTGAGTGACCGATCGATGCTGCCCGACTCGTTCACAACAGTTGTTGGATTTGAAGCTGTGGGCCGGACAATACGCGGAACGTGGATGGCCATCGCGGCTGGTGGAGAGCTGCAATGGCAAAAGGGACCTGCGGGCGGTTGGGTGATTTCGAATTGGGATTACGGCGTGTTTCAAATCACCGAATCCGAAGAGCGGCTGTTCGAGGATACAACGTCAAGCTGTTTTTCGCCGACCGATCGTGAGTACGTTCAGCGTTCGCCGCACTACGAGTTGTTGAACCGGATATTGACGGGAGATCCCGGAGTTTTTAAAGACGAACGGCAGAAAAAGTATTTTCCCCATATCGCCACCGATCGTCATCCATCGATATCGATCGTTGATATCGACAGCGACGGGTGGGATGACCTGTATGTCGTCGAACAATGGCGCGACAACATGCTTTTTCGCAACCGGGGGGACGGTACATTTCAAGAAGTGGCTGGTGAATACAATCTGGATATTCCTGGTGAAGGCACGTCGGCCTGTTTTGCCGATTTCGACAACGATGGAGACGAGGATCTGTTTCTGGGTCGATCGTTGCAGCGAAGCCAATACCGCGAGAACGTCGACGGAAAGTTTGTTGATCGATCGGATGAAAAATTCCCGTTCAAACTCCCTTTCCTGGTCTCTTCGTTGAGTGCCGCTGATTTCAACGGTGATGGGCTTCTCGATATCTACATTTCGACGTACGGATTTCTTGGGCCTGGATTGCGGCCCGCGGATTGGACACGCGAGTTTCTGGATGAAGCCGAAGGACGAGAGGTGATGCGTCGATATCGGGCCCCGGGTCACAACCGATACTTGAGTGCTGTCGGCCCCACGAATCTGCTGTTGGAAAATCAGGGGGATCATTTTAAAATCTCCCCGTTCAGTTCGCAGCTCGGTTTATATGCCAATTCGCTGCAGGCGACCTGGGCTGATTACGATGCGGATGGTGACCCCGATTTGTACGTGGCCAACGATTTCGCCCGCGATTACCTGTTTCGCAATGATCGGGAGGCAGGTTTCAAGGATGTGACGCTGGAAGTCGGCGATGAATCCATGATGGGATTCGGCATGGGTGCTGCCTGGGGCGATTACGATCTCGATGGCTGGCAGGATCTGTATGTTTCGAATATGTACAGCAAGGCCGGCCTGCGAATCGTCGAACATTTTGGACAGCTCGACAAACGCTTCCGCAGGTCTGCCGATGGAAACAGGCTTTATCACAATACGGGAAAGCGACTCCAATTGGCGTCGGCGAACAATGGACCCGGATTGAACGTGCACAAAGCCGGCTGGTCCTGGGGCGGGCAATTCATGGATTTCAACAACGACTGCTTTCCGGATATCTATGTGGCCAGCGGCTACTTTACTGCTCCCGAAAAATTTGCCACGGACAAGGATTTGTGAAGCGAGTTTTGGCGCACGGTCGTGCGTTCCAAAGGGGGACTGGAATCGGATTTTCTGACCTCCGATCAATGGAAAGATCAAAATCGCGGTGGCCAACGATATAGTTCGCTTGAATTCGAAATGGTGAATGGGGTCAGGAAGGCCAGAGTCAACTCGATCAGTGGAAAAGAACGGAATAAACTGTTCGTCAATTTGCAAGGCAAACAGTTTGAAGACGTGTCGCTCATGTCAGGCACGGACTCGGTTGCCGATGGACGCTGTTTTGCCAATTGGGATTATGATCACGATGGATTGCAGGACATTGCCCTGATCAACATGAATACGCCTTACGTTCAAATCTTTCGCAATAACCACCAGGTGCAGAAAGGTAAACCGGCTGGCTTTATTGCCGTTCGATTAGTGGGCGGAAACGAATACGCGAATCCGAACTCCGGTTGGTCGAATCGAAATGGCTATGGCTCGATCGTTACGGTTACCGCCGGAGGCAACTCGATGCTTCGAGAAAAACGCTGCGGAGAGGGTTTCAGTTCGCAGAACAGCTCGACGTTGATTGTTGGAATTGGTGACAACCCGATTGCCGACACCGTCGCCGTCCGTTGGCCAAACGGAAAAACCCAGGTAACTTCCAATATCGAATCCGGCTCGCAGTTGACCATCTTTGAGAATCCGGAAATGTCGGCGGACGGGACCGGCTTCGAATTGGTGAAATATCAGCAACCGACAGAGTCGTCACTGGAAACGGTCGAAGCCCAGCCTGGCCCCTTCGACTATCAAATTCAGGATTTGGAAAACGACGGTGCAAATCTCAGGGTGCTGATTACGATGGCAACCTGGTGTGAATCCTGCAAAAAACATCTGGCAAGCATCGCGCGTTTGAAAAAAAGTTGCGAAAACGCCAAAGTCGCTTTCTACGGAGTCCCGATTGACAATACAGATACGCCAGCCAAGTTGCAGGAATACGTGCAGCGCCACGATGTCCCGTACCGGATTATTGGCGAGCTGAACGAATATGAACGGAAACAGGCTGCGGATTACATCAAACAGCGATTGGGTTCCGATGCGCTCCCCTGTACGATCGTATCGAATCGCGCAGGTCAGCCTTTGGCCGTTCATTTTGGAATCCCCACGGTTTCCGAAATCCGCCGAATACTGGCCGAGCTGAATTGAGGCGAACGACCGGTGATATTTTCTCAGAGTAGAACAATTGTTTGCAAACAATTGGGGACAATTGTTCTACTCTGAATTGGCATCCATCGATAGCTTGTGATGCCTTGGCCCGGCAGTTTATTATGTGACCGCCAGAATTGTGTAACGTCGATATCCCGCAAAATTCAACCTGTACCGAGTGGTCGCGACATGTCAAAAAAATGTGAAACAGATCGACGAAAGTTTCTTGCCATCTCGGCGGCCACGGCCGTTGCTGCGACAGGCATCGGCAAAAACGTATCGCCGGCTTTGGCAAGTGGATTTCACAATTCGGTGAATGACAGATTGCGAATCGGACTGGTCGGATGCGGAGGGCGCGGCACCCAGGCGGTTATCAACGCGCTGCAGGCGGATGAGAACACGGAGGTCACGGCACTGGCAGATGCTTTTGCCGATCGGATCGACAGCTGCCACGCCAACCTGCTGGATAATGAAGTTGCTGCGGCGCGAATGAACGTCAACGAGGAAAACAGATTCGTCGGATTCGATTGCTGTGACCGGCTGGTTGAATCATCAGTCGATGTCGTCCTGCTGGCAACTCCCCCTTACTTTCGTCCCTCCCAATTGAAGGCAGCCGTGGAAGCCGGCAAACATGTGTTTTGCGAAAAACCGGTT
>JBGSXT010000779.1:0-3891 GCA_041751295.1 Mariniblastus sp. | reverse complement strand
CCAAGGTCCATTTGATGCTGAAGTCCAACCAGATTCCCAAACGCTGACTCTTTTTCTGGACGGCCTGTATGCCGGACGTTTCAAAATCAACGCGAACCCGACGATGCAACCAGGCGAGTTTGGAATCGTCAACAAATCGGCTCAGGATCAAATGGACCGCCCGTACTGGATCAGTCTGAGCAACGGCGCAGCGATTTATGAATCCGAAGTCGTTCCCACTGCAGGCAGCGAAATTGGGCTTGCGCCGGGTGAAGCGGAAGAAGTCTTCTCCATACTTTCAGCCTCATCAAAAATTCGTATCCTGCGGTAGCCATCGCGGCGATCAAGATCGCTCGATGAACGATTCGCAGCTACGGCATGTTCTGATGCCATCGCCGTCCCTGACTGACGCCATCGAAACCGGGGTCCGAAGTGAGCAACGATCCGGCGGGACGACATTTTACTGGTCATTCTGAGCAATTTCGTGTCAGATTCCTTTGATCTAATCCACCCATTTACTCTCCTTCATTTTCCTGCGCTTCTACGTCTGCTTCCATTGCGCGGACCACATGTTCAATCGAAGGTCGTGTCAGTTTATCGAGTTCGAATAAATTGCCGCCTCCGCCGCCCCGAGGTTTTTCCAGATAATAGATATAGCCGCGGCGTTCAAGTGAAAGCAGCCAACGGTGCAAAGCGTATCCAGCAACGCCAATCACTGCGATTCCGGCCAGCCATATCGCGACGGAAAAAACGGTCATTCGAACCTGGTACCTCGAATTGAAATGCGTCGCAATCAGTCGGATGAGAGGACAACGCGAAATTTGAACAGCTGAACAACTCGGCTGAATCGCGTAGTTCATGTTAGCGGCTGGCCCGGCACATATTTCATTATAGCTGAATGTTTTTCGCGTCGCGATCATTGTTTACTGGCAACATTAATCCGGTCGCATTGATCGAATTCAAATCTCAAATCTCAAATCTCAAACAAAAGCGGCCCAAAGTGACCGAAAACAACAACAGGAAAGGCCATGGACAATAAGAATATCAAAGCCGTTCAGGCATTGCCAATCGGAAACGGCATGACGTCGCGGATGGACTGGCAACCCATGGCGATCATCAACAATCGGTCAATTCCCAGCGCCACACCGCTGCAAGCCGGTAATCCCGCTTGCATCGCTTCCACCAGGCGGCTTTCTTCCGGCAGAATCCGCTTCCCATCTTGGGCGCGCAGCCCGTTGATCTTTCGATTGCGTTGCAACAGTTCGTCGGCATCCAACAATTCGTGATAGCCGTTGGCCAGTTCCACCCCTCGATAATACAGCTCAAATCGCTCAGCGACAGGCGGATCACCATTGCGAATCACTGACAATGCAGCCTGCGATGCCGGCCAATCGTAGACAATCACTGGTCGATCGACTCCCAGATTCGGTTCGACCAGATGGGTCAGCAACAGGTTCCGCCAGATGTCGATGTCCGGTTCGCAGCCGCCGTCGGCGTTTTTCATTGTCGACGAATCCAATTCACCTGAATCTGCAAACTGTTCAAGCAAAACTTTTGCCTCGGATGAGAATACGTCGATGCGGGCAAACTGAATAAATGCATCACGATAGCTGATTCGATCGCAGGGTTCCGTTCCCAGCAGCTGCTCGGCAAACTCGGCCAACAAATTCATGCCCTCAATCATATCATCGCCGACCCGGTACCACTCCAACATTGAGAATTCGGGATTATGCAAACAACCGACTTCCCCGGCCCGGAATGCATGGGCAATTTGGTAGATGGCTGTTGCACCGGACGCCAGCAATCTCTTCATGGCAAATTCGGGGGACGTTTGCAGCCACATCATCGGCCGTTCGAAATCGTTCAAGCCGATCTCGGCAACATGAACGGGTATCGGTTCAAGGTAGCGATCGACAACAACGTCACTTGAAAGTACAGGTGTATCGACTTCAAGAAATCCGCGACTGTCAAAAAAGCGACGAACGTTCTGCAACAGAGTCGCGCGGCATCGAAGCATTTCGACCGCCGCCATGGGCTCAGGACTGATGTTCATGTTCGATCATTCATTTCCAGCGAGGACTTCTGCGATCCGCACTGGCCGAGATGAGTTGGGCAGTTTCCAGGCGGCTGCCAATACGATTCCTAATTTTTCTGTCGCCAAATTCAGTCACGCGAACCTTTTTCAATTTCGGCCAGGCACAGCAGCGCCATGGCTGTGCCATAACATCTGCCCAGCTCATGCGAATCAACAAAGCATCCGTCAATTTCCGGCAGACTCATTACGATTGCCTGCTGTTTTGACATCAATTCCCGCCGCAGTTCGGCATCGGTGATCGCCGCCATCGCCTCAGTTCGGCTCCGCATGTCGTACCAGAAAAAGAATCCGCCGTAGGCAAATGTTGATGTGTGATTGTCGTATTTCAGTGCGACATCGAGGTGCTTGTGAAACTCCAGGCTGTTGCGAACGGCAGTCAACAATCGCTGTTGATCGGACTTTCCCCAGTAGAACAATGCCAATTCACAAACCGGCATTCGACCTGCTGCCGCAGGTATCGATTCCCCAGAACCGGAATTCGACCGGGGTCGGTTTGAAGAATAAGGAAATGCACCGTTGGCGAACCGGTCCGACGCCAGCGCCGACAAACCTCGATTCACTTTCGTTTCGTCGACTTTGGCTCCCGTCTGGCGGGCATGAGAAAGTGCGCAAAGCGCCGTTGCGGTGACAAACGGGTTTTCATATTCGTGGAACCAGTTTCCCCGTTTCGATTGGATATTTTCCAGCGCAACGGTCGCCGCCTGAATATCCTGATCAACGTCCGCGTCGCGATTCAGCTCTTTGAAGCGGCAGAGAAACCGCAACCGGTATGCGTCGGCCCAAAGTATTTCATCCCGGTCATTTCGATTGATGTTTTTTTCGTTGGTCACAAAGTCTCGACACTTATCGATGGCCAGATCAATTGATGCCACCTGGGAATTTGGCAGTTTTGTTTTCGACTCCAGTAACGCCATGCCTACCAACGACGTGATCGCGACATGCACGTTAGACAGGCTGTCCGTACCGCCAAAATCATAATCACTATCGACGTAGCCTCCCTGTTCGTTCTGCATCGAAAGCAGAAAATCAACTCCCCGTTCCCATAGCTGAGGACTCGACCAGGTACCAGCCGGAGCGGCCGATCCGGCTGACTTGACGCCCGCATCCAAGCATGCTGGTAGCAAAAGACCGTAAACTTCAAACCCACGCACGAATGGCCCAATGCCCTGGGCTTCGGCGGCGGCTTTCCATGTCACGGGATGATCTGGTGCATGATTTGCCAGTGACCGCCAAGTGGATTTGGCGGAATCATGATTTCCTGCGCGAAATTCCTGGACGCCTTTGAACCAGGTCAATGCCACCAGACGATCGACCGTCGCGGAATCAGGATTAGCAGGCCAGTTCGCCGGGAGTTCGATTTTCTCTTTTGGAACCCATGCCATTGGATTGGCGTTGCGAATCAAATCGACTCCCCCAAGCCAGAATTTGGCCAATTGATGTAATAACCAGTCCGAATGCATGGTTGTGATGCGGTCAATCTTTAGCGCCGCTGTATTCCCATCTGTAAGAATCAGAAAGCCTGGTTCAATAAATTTGTAGGCGGTCAGTTCGAACTGTTCCTGCTGTTGGCGGCTGGGGACTGCTTTGACAGGCACAAAAAGGTTATTCAAAATCTCGATCACGGCCGGGTTGGAAAAAAAACCGGCCATCATGTAGCGATCGATCTCCGGTTTGCGGTCCATGAAACTGCCGTGAATCGTCGGAATGTACCAGAAGATCGGCTTACCGGACTGCTGTGATATCGCGGCTGCGGCCCGGAAATCAGCGGACCAATTGACAGCCGTTCCAGCCTTGGCCGCCAACGGATCAGGTTGGAC
>JBGSXT010000778.1:0-3950 GCA_041751295.1 Mariniblastus sp. | reverse complement strand
CGACGTCGTCGCCTACATGGTCAAAACCACCAATCAGGAACGCCGCCGATTTGAACGAGTGGAGGTTGAGGGTCAGGGAAGTCTGTTGCGACAGGGAACGATCGAAGGCTGTGACGCCAGTCTGATCAACGTCTCGGAAGGGGGCTTGTGCCTGTCCGTTGATCAAGAACATGAAACCGGACAACGAGTCGATTTCCGGATCGAAAATCAAAAGGGAAGCGAAGAAGTCATCGCCGCGCGAGTCCGCTGGCAATCCAGTGTCGATGGCGGCTATCGGCTCGGTTGCAGCTTCGCCGATTCCACATCGCACACCAAATTGGTGGATTGCCTTGTCGAAAAGCAGCAGGCCACCGAGGGGGATCGCGTCAATTGGCTCGTCGCCGCCGCCATCATGTTTGCGATGTTCTTGCCACCCGCAACTTATTTTCTGTTCGGAACAGGCAGCAACGAATCGCAATCCGGGAATGTCGCGCAGATCGAGGATGCCGGAATTCAGTCGGAAAACGAGTTGCCACGCAGCTCCGAGACACAATCGATTCCAGCCGAGGCTGATTCGTTCGCCACCAGGACAAATGACATTTACCATCAACAGAATTCGACAGAACCACAGGAATCCACCGATTTGCAGACTGGTGCTGCGCGTGAGACGGCCGTTGTCGAAGCACCAGCAGTTCAGACGCCAACCAGTTTGAGGGAGCAAATCCCGTCGCAACTGGCGGACATCATGCACGATTCACAACAGGAACGGGACTTCCGCCAACCCTGGGGCGAACCACCTGAAGATCTCGCGCCTGCAATTAAACAATCTGGGACAACAGGTGATGTAAAACAATCTGAAATCCGGCAGCCTGAAATTGCCGTCAATCCATCGCCCACTGCCCATCCATCGTCAGCCACCATTGGCGATGTCCCCCAAAAAATAGTAACCGCACATACTGAACTCAAGGCCAGCGGTTCCGGCAGAAACAGTGGCACTGATACAAGTCATGCGTCTGTTCGCATCGCACATCAGCCAACGTCAAAGCCGGCGAATTCAGAATCTCAAATCTTGAAATCTCAAATCTCAAATCTTGAAACTTCCAAATCTGATATCTCAAATCTTGAAATCTCAAATTCGGATGTTTCCCAGCCGAACAATTCCAAGCCTGTAGTTTCCAAATCGCCAGTTTCCAGCCCCCTGCCAATCGAACAACACGTCCTGCCAAAACCACCTTGGGAACTGTTGGCCAGTGGACCGAAAAAGGTCCGCATCCTCGACAGCTCATCGCCACAGGGGCCTGAAACATTCCAGATTGCCAAGAATACGACCTCAATCGGATCGAATTCCAAGCCGGCCGAAGCAAGTTCGCGCCGCCTGCAGAAAACTCAACCGCTTCAGGTTCCGTCGGAAGTGATCAGCCAACGGCGTTCAGGCCATTGATTTTTCCCGCCGGGCGATCGCGCCCAGATCGTTCAGCCACGCGGGAACCATGTTTGCCGTCGACAGATTGGCGGCAATCTGTTTTTGAAATGCTTCCGTTCGATCAATGCAATCGGCCAACAATTCGGCGACAGCCTGTTCATTGAGGTTGATGTGAGCGATCAATCGCAACGCTGGCTGCTGAACATCAGTCTGATTGTGGTCCGCGCCGTCCGGGTTCGCTGCATTGAGCAGGGATTGACGGTAAAGCTGCAATGCAAAATCGGAAATCAGTCGTAAACATTCCCGGCGAACCGACGCTTCTTTCGAAACTCCGTCAACAAATTCAACCACGGACTTGGCATACCCACCTGCCGCCGGGTCAGCGGAAGACAGCTGATTCAGCAATTGTTGACGGAATTCATACAGCCCGCGATCGTCCAGTCGCATCGCCCGCTGCACGCTGCCGTCTGCGGCAGCTACGATTTGTGCCAGTGGAACATCGCCTCCCAGTGCCTGATTGTTGAGCACGCTGATCAGTTGTTCACGAGTCAACGACCGAAATCGAGTGACCTGACTGCGTGACAGAATGGTGGGCAATTGACGATGCTCGCTGGTTCCGATCAGAATCAGCAGCGAACTTGGCGGTGGTTCTTCCAGTGTTTTCAGTAGACAATTGGCCCCTTCTGCGTTCAAAAAATCGGCATCATCGATAATCGCGATTTTCCGCCGACCGTAAAAAGGGGTCAGGCTGATATCGTGACACAATCCTTCTCGTCGCCGATGTTCCCGGTCACCAATGAACAGTTCCACGGGGATGGAATTCCGGTCTTCCGGTTTGGAAACACACAGCAGATCCGGGTGCGTTTGGGCAATGGCCTGTTGGCATGACAGGCACGATCCACAAGGATCGAGTTCCGCCGTGGATCGCTCGCATAACAATGCCTGTCCCAGTTTCAAAGCGAATGTCCGTTTGCCAATTCCTTCCGGCCCGACGAACAGATACGTACTGGCCAAGCGACCACTGCGAACACTGCGGCGGAATCGTTCGATTACATTTTCGTGGCCAATGATTTCGTGCCAAGCCATGATGCTACCGATTTATTAGTTGCCAGACCGGGAATGGATGATTGCCAACAATTGTGGCAGCAGCTGCCGGTAGGCACGAGCCCGGTGGCTCAAAACGGCTTTGACCGAATCACCCATTTCGGCAAACGTTCGATCATACTCGGGAATTTCGAACAGCGGATCGTATCCAAAGCCCGCCTCGCCACGCGGCTGGGCGAGAATTCGACCGTGGCAATGACCCTGCGACTCCGCGTGAATAATTCCGTCTGGGTCAGAAACCGCAATCTGGCAGGTGTAGCTGGCCTGCCGCTTTTCCATCGGCAGGCCGTCAAGTTTTTCTAGCAGCAACTGATTGTTCGACGCGTCGGTTGCGTTGTCGCCGGAAAACCGGGCCGAGTAAACGCCGGGAGCACCGTCGAGCGCGACGACACTCAGTCCGCTGTCCTCGGCGAGTACCCATTGTTGCAGCTGCCGGGCATATTCCACCGCTTTGAGTTGTGCATTTTCGCCAAACGTGGACCCGGTCTCGTCAACTTCCACAACCCGGGAAAAATCGGAAAGGGCCATCAGTTTGACCGTCCGCAGGCCAATCAGTCGCACAAGTTCAGCGCGCTTTTTCAAGTTGTGTGTGCCGAGAACCAGTTTAAACGAACTTTTCATGATCGGGAAATGCGGCAGACGGTTTGCTGGATTGCCTCTACGTTTTCAGCCGGCAAACGGCATATAGGTCACAACCGGCATCAGCGGAATCTATAACCTTTCGCATTTATATTCAATGCAAGACAACGGGGGTTGCATCAAAGTCGGACGCATTTTTTGCAGACGCAGCACCCACTCTTACTGCCGGTTTCCATCACCGCCGAATGGGTTTGCCCACTTTGTAACGGCTACATCAATTGACGGATGGAAAAATTGCCGCGGAACAGACGTTTTTTGAACTATGTTTTGATAACCCCTGATACTGCTCTCGCCAAAAAGAAATCCGGAACCTACATGACCCAACCGCAGCTGATTCCGTCCAGAGTTGCCCAACGGGTTCTCGATTCGCTGAAAAGCTGCTGCCGGTCGATCGCATCGACCTCCACACAACCGCTCGACGATCGAGCGCTGCGTTATGAATCACTGGAAGAACGTTGTGTTCTATCTGCCAATGCGTTGGGCGTAGAAGTCACCGAAGGGAATCCGACCGATTCCCAATTCGTCACTACTGAATCGTTTCAGGAAGAATCAGGTCAGGGCGGGAATTCCATTACAGTTGAACAGACTGCGTTCACGTCGATTACCGTTCGTGTCAATGATGAAGTGGTCAAACTCAATCCAACTGGCGAAGCACTGGAGCTGAGTGTTGGTGACAAATTCGAAGTGGTCAGCGTCGATTTTGATTCCAATGCATCGCAGGGCGTATTTGCTCTGGAAGGATACGTTAGCAAGATTCATGACGATCATTCGGCCAGCCTGATCGATTACAACGATGGCCGGTTCT
>JBGSXT010000777.1:0-6621 GCA_041751295.1 Mariniblastus sp. | reverse complement strand
CCCGGTGCGGCCGGATGCCGAGCGATCTTATGGACGCATTGTCCGAATTCGGGAAACGGTTCGGGGACAAAACCAGCCCCCACGCCGTTGTTGGACGCGGAAAAAGTTGAGCCTCCATCCTCGCTCAGGTAATGACCTCCAGTGGATATCCCAAGATGCATTCGATTGCCGTCGCGGACAATGGTGTGCATGCACAATCCGCCGTTGCCAGGCTGCCATTGCCGGGCATGGTCGTGATTGCTGATTCCCCCCACCATTTCCCAGGTATTGCCAGAATCATCGCTGTGAAAAAGAGCTGCCGGTTCGACGCCACACCAAAGTTCTTTTTTGTTGTCACCTGGTTCAAACGACCAGATATTGGCCAGTGCCCGGCCATCTTCTTCGGGAAACATCGGCGCCGATTTTGTGTCCTTGAAACTGTTACCTAGATCGGACGAGCTGAGGACTTTCATTCCAAAAAAAGCATTGCAGCTCGATGCGTAAATACGCGGCGTGCCCCGTGTATCAATCATGGCTGAATAAACGCCAACGCCCGGTCCAAACGGACCGCGCAATTCGAACTTGCGCCGATTTTTTGCCGCCTCGGCAACAAACAGGCCTTTTTTTGTACCAACGCACACCACAACTCGATCAGACATAGTTCAGCCTCCTGAGACTGCCGGATAAATGGAAAGTATGTCACCGGATTGCAATCCGGTATTCAACCGCTTCAAGCTGCGTCCTTCGACCAGCGAATCATTGACAAACAGGTGAACGTGACTGCGAATCTCGCCGGACTCGTTGCAGACACTGTTGTACAATTCCGGATGGGCGTTTCGAATTTGCAGCAGAGCCCGTTCGACGGAGTCTGCCTGCAATTCAAAATCGGGAATGCCATGACAATATTCACGCAGCGAAGTTGCCAGTTGAACAGTCACGGACATCATTTCTACCTTCGTTGATAAATCGGTTTGAGCTGGAACCGGTTACGGTCAAACAGTATAACAGCCTAAGATAGGATGTTGTTTGTTGATTGGTTGGGGTTTCACAAGGTAACGCGACAACTGACGCATCCAAAGCCGATCCTCAGTCGAACTGAATTCCGGCAATTCCTGCTATTTGGAGTTGACGATCGGCTGTCGCATCAATAAATTTGCGTGCTTCCGGCGAAATGCCGATTGTCGAAATTACGGCGCGGTAGACGACGTAGTTCCGTTTTTTCGTCAAGATAATTTGGTTTTCGGGCGGAAGGCGGTTTCTTTTTTCGGGAAAACCGCTAGTTTCTGTTTTCGTCTGAATCAACCTGTTTGAAATTGTGTGGAGTTTGGCAGCGTGGCAACAGTTCACGAAGTAATTCGAATTCGGATGGAAGCTTACGACCACTCGGTGCTTGACCAAAGTGCCCAGGAAATCGTAGATACGGCCAAGCGAACCCATTCGGAAGTCCATGGTCCGATCCCGCTGCCAACCCGAATTGAAAGATATACCGTTTTATCCAGCCCGTTTGTCAACAAGAAGGCTCGTCAGCAGTTCGAGATTCGAACCCACAAGCGATTAATTGATATTGTTCAGGCGACCGCCAAAACGATTGAAGCGTTAAACAAGTTGAGTTTACCGGCAGGTGTAGAAATCAAGATCAAGGCGTCTGCCAAGTAGGAAGGCCCTGCGGCCCATTTGTAAACGGAAAAACATAAACCGACAATTCATTACGGCAATATGATACGGAAGCCGAAAGGATAAGTTGATCACGGCCAGGTGCGGGTAAGCCCGGCCTGTTGGCAACAATCTTTATCGGCAATCCAATTGAACGAAGGCAATAGTCATGAGTAAAGGTATACTCGGCCGCAAGGTCGGGATGACGCAGGTGTTTGATCCGGAAACGGGAGTTGCGACGCCGGTGACGGTCATTCAAGCTGGGCCCTGCCAAGTTCTGCAAGTGCGGACTGAGGAACGAGACGGCTATAGCGCGATTCAGTTGGGTTTTCTGGACAAAAAGCGGCCACAGAAAGATCACCGTTCCCGTAGCGGGCAAGCCCGCCGTTCCGAACGGGGTCAGGTCGCGAATCTGAAGAGCAAACGGGCCCAAAAGCGCAATGCTGCGGGTATTGAATCGATTCCCAAGGCAGATTGCGAGCCAAAGAAGTTTATTCGGGAATTCCGTGGCGAAACCGTTGGCTTGGAAGTTGGCCAGGAAGTCAAAGTCGATCGGATGGCCGAAGTCGCCAGGGTCGATGTGGTCGGCACAGGCAAAGGTCGCGGTTTTTCAGGCGTTATGAAACGCCACAACTTCGCCGGTCAACGTGCTTCTCACGGCGTCAAGAAGTGCCATCGACACTCAGGCAGTACCGGTATGAGCGCTGCCCCTTCGCATGTGTTCAAGGGTAAGCGGATGGCCGGGCAATATGGTAACCGGCAAGTAACCAGTCGTAATTTGAAGCTGGTCAAAATCGACGAAGTCAACAATCTGCTGCTGATCGGCGGAGCGATTCCGGGGCCGAATGGTGGCTTTGTGATCGTAAAAGAAACAAACAAGAAATAGGGTTGAACCAATGGCCAGCTTGCCTGTTTACGACAAAACCGGAAAAGAAGTCGGGACTTACGAGATTAATCCTGACGATTTGGCCAAATCGATCAATAAACAGCTGTTGCACGATGTGGTAGTGATGTACCAGGCCAGCCAACGCCAAGGCTCGCACAAAACAAAAACGCGAGGCGAAGTAGCCGGGTCGACCAAGAAAATGTATCGGCAAAAAGGGACAGGAAATGCCCGGGCCGGGTCTCGACGAACCAATGTGCGTCGCGGTGGTGGTCATGGATTTGCGAAAAACAATCGAGACTACTCCTACCGATTACCTCGCAAAGCAGTTCGTTTGGCGACTCGCATGGCGATGGCCGGAAAAATCCAGGATGCACAGGTTGTCGTTATTGATGACCTGTCGATGGATGCTCCCCAAACGAAACAGATTGCAGCGCTTCTTAAAGCCTTGAATCTGGAAAACAGAAGTACTTTGATCACCACTGCTGAACATGATGCGGCAGTCTACAAAAGCGCAAGAAATATCAATAAAGTATCAGTGACGCGTGTCAGCGATTTGAATGCATTTGAAATCCTTCGACCGCATCGGGTTCTGATGACTCGGGATGCGTTGGATGCGTTCAAAGTCCAAGCGGTTTCGTCGTAGCGGATGCCTGGCAGTAAACCTAAAGCAGAGTTGAAAAATGGCGAAAACTGTTGAAATCATCGAGAAATCCGGATTGCGACTGGAATCGCATCAGGTGATCCTGAAGCCGATGCTGACTGAAAAAGGAATGTTTCAGTCGGAAGAACTCAGTAAGTACACGTTCAAAGTGAATCCGTCAGCAACCAAGTCGGATGTCCAACGGGCGATTGAACAGTTGTTCGATGTGAAGGTCGAAAAGGTGGCGACGCAAAACCGGAAAGGCAAGCCTCGGCGCTACCGGTTTAAAGCCGGGCGAACCAAACCGTGGAAGAAGGCGGTAGTCACGCTCAAAGGGGACGACAAGATTGATTTCTTCTAGGAGTCAGGAATTTAAGGATCTGGTCCCTTTTGAACATTGGCTCGAAACGGACGACTTTGAAACAGGCAACGAAGAAAACAGAAACTGATCATGGGAATTCGAAGATACAATCCGACATCCGCAGGCCGCCGCAACGCCAGCGTTAGCGATTTCGCTGAATTGACGAAAGGAGCAGTGCCGGAGAAGACATTGCTGCGTCCGCTCAAAAAGAAGGGTGGCCGCAACAATCAAGGGAAAATCACCAGTCGACATCGTGGCGGAGGCCACAAGCGAATGTTCCGAATCATTGATTTCAAGCGCAGCAAAGATGGCATGGTGGCGACTGTGAATTCCATCCAGTACGACCCTAACCGCAGCGCTCGAATAGCGTTGTTGTATTACCTGGACGGAGAAAAAAGATATATCGTTGCTCCGGACGCTTTGCATGCCGGCATGCAGGTCGAAAGTGGACCGGATGCACCGCCCTCGGTTGGGAATTGCCTGCCTCTGAAAAACATTCCGTTGGGAACTGATATTCACAATATTGAGATGCAGGCCGGTCAAGGCGCCCGTTTGTGTCGCAGCGCAGGAGTCAATGCCACGCTGATGGCTCGGGAATCCGATTGGGCTCAGATTTCTTTGCCGAGTGGCGAAATTCGCCGGATTCCTGTGGCCTGTCGCGCGACTATTGGCAAAGTTGGGAACTCCGATCACGGTAGCGTTCGTTTGGGAAAAGCTGGACGGAGTCGTTGGCTGGGCCGTCGGCCCCACGTTCGCGGAACGGCCATGAATCCGATCGACCATCCCCACGGCGGTGGTGAAGGAAGAACCAAAGGGGGTCGCCATCCGGTGAGTCCAACCGGTAAGCCGGCGAAGGGTGGAGCGACTCGGCAGCGGAAAAAGCCTTCGAATTCGGCAATTGTTCGTCGTCGGCGTTCCAGACGTTATGGTCAATTGAAGGTTGGGAATTAGGAATCAGATTCAACAGAAACAAAAGCAGATTGAATGAGCAGATCACAGAAAAAAGGCCCGTTTGTTGACGAAAAGCTGTTTGGCAAAGTGCAAAAACAATCGGCAGCCGGTTCGAAAGAACCGATCAAAACCTGGGCGCGAGCCTGCACCGTCGTTCCCGAATTTGTGGGGTATACGTTTATGGTTCACAACGGCCGTCAGCATATGAAGGTTTTTATTACGGAAGATATGGTCGGACATAAATTGGGCGAGTTCGCGGCCACTCGGACGTTTCGGGGACATGCCGGTACGAAAAAGAAATAAAGCGACCGCAGACCATTGGGCGATTGCTGCGTTGGGCAATTTTTATCAGGGCGACCAGTTCAGAAGTCAATTTCAGTAACAGATTATTTTTTGACGGAAGTCATGGCATTTCAATCATTACATCGGTATGCAAGGATCAGCCCGCGAAAGGTACGGCCATTGGCGGATCTGATCCGAGGCAAATTTGTCGACGAAGCATTGGATATCCTGCGGTATCAACCACACCGGGGAGCCCGCATGTTGGAAAAAGTCGTCAGGACGGCGCTGGCCAATGCGCAGGATCCTGATCAGAATCCAGGTCGGATTATTGCTGAACACGATTTGTACGTCTCCGAGGCTTGCATTGATGGTGGTCCGATGTTCAAACGCATGCGACCGCGTGCGCGCGGAATGGCGTTTGTGATCAAAAAACGGATGTCACATATTCGGGTAATTATTGAAGAAGTTTAGGGTGATGATCGAGTATTGGGTTTCGATACGTAGTTCCAGTTGTTTAAACAGACGGGTTTGATAGATGGGTCAAAAAGTTCATCCGACAGGTTTTCGCACCGGCATTATGGAAGGCTGGAAGAGTCGCTGGTTTGCGCCGAAAGAGCAATACGCGACTTTACTGGTGGAAGACAAAAAGATTCGTGATTTCCTTAAGAAGCACCCAACCAAGAACTACAAGGCAGCTGGGATCGATCGAATCGAGATTGAACGCACCCGCGACGAGGTGAAAGTCATTATGTTTGTTGCCCGTCCCGGCTTGATTATTGGCAAGAAGGGGCAGGAAATCGAAATATTGCAGAACGAAATACAGAATTTGATTGGCCGCCGGGTCAATTTGAAGGTTAACGAGATTGCTCGGCCCGATCTGCAGGCTCAATTGGTAGCCGAACGAATCGCCGAACAATTGTCCAAACGTTCGAGCTTCCGTCGTACCATGAAACGGGCGATTGAAGAGACGATCGATGCCGGCGCCAAAGGAATCAAGGTTCAATTGGCCGGGCGATTGGGAGGAGCGGAAATGGCTCGCCGTGAAAAACAGAGTTCCGGTTCAATTCCGTTAAGTACCTTGAGAGCAAAAATTGATCATGGCTTCGTTGAAGCGATGACGGCTCAAGGGCATATTGGAGTTCAGGTGTGGATCAATCAGGGTAATTACGGAGACGTGACCGATGGCGCAGATGCCCAAACGGGTAAAACATCGAAAAATACAAAGAAGGCGTATAAAAGGTAACGCCACTCGGGGCAACCGGGTTGTCTTTGGTGACTATGGCTTGCAATCGCTTGATCCAGGGTGGCTCAAGGCGCAAACCATTGAAGCCGGACGTATTGCTGCACAGCAATATATCCGGGGCGAAGGACGATTGTATATCCGCGTTTTCCCCCACAAGAGTGTGACCTCGACTCCATTGGAAACAAGAATGGGCAAGGGTAAAGGGGAGCCGGAATTTTGGGTAGCGACCATCAGGCCCGGCACCATTTTATACGAAATCGCCGGAGTGGGTGAACAACAGGCAAAAATCTGTTTTTCACGGCTGGCCCATAAGATGCCATTCCGCGTGCGGATGGTTAAACGTCGGCCAATGTAGAGTTCGGCCTTTTTATGAATTTTGAAAACTGTGGTTTGCGAGACTGAATCCAATGTCATCGATTAACGAATTAAGAGACATGAGTGACGAACAGTTGGCGGCAACCTTGAAAGAAGCCTGCACGACGCTGTTCAAGATGCGTGTTCAGGCTCAGACCGAACGGCTGGATGCGCCTTCGGAATTGATGAGGAACCGGCGGACGATTGCCCGCATCAAAACGATTCAAACGGAACGTAACAGCCAAACCGAATCGGCTGCTGCTGGACGTTTC
>JBGSXT010000776.1:0-8817 GCA_041751295.1 Mariniblastus sp. | reverse complement strand
GAGTGTCGAAATCCCGTTTTTTTCATTGGTTTATCCTTCAAAAATCCGGATTCATGTATGTTGGCAAAAAGTCTGCCAACTCGAATTCTCTAAAACAGCCTGTTCGATCGATCTGATTGCAAGTCCAGCCGCTGTGTTTCCTGCCCCAACAATTCTCGCAGCAATTGCTGTGAGCTCTTGGCCTCCTCAGTCGCTTCAACGGAGGTCAGCACGGGTATCGAATCGAAATTGAACGGATTGATCCGGGTCAGAACATTTGTCTTGCCAGTATCAGTAGTCATCGCCGGGTTCAATCGAAACGGCCAACGGGCCGCCGATATTCGCTGTTCGCCATGATGCCGCGCCAGCCGATTACTTTCGATCGATTGCTTCGGAACCGCCGGCGGAATGCCAGGGATTTCAGCTGTCACAGTAGCGGCTTCGGACATGCGCAATCCTTGACTGCCGGTTTCCGGAACTGGGTGCCGTTGCCATGCCAGCAACAGGGAAATCACTCCCAGAAATAAGGTCGCAACCGGCCAGATCCAACCCGTCCCCATGCGGACTGCAGTCGGTCGAGAACCTTTGCCAGCGGCGAACCCCGCGCGATAGAGCAATTCATCCCGCTGGATAGAAATACTCCCGCTCATTCTTGAACGAAGTCGATTTTCAAATTCCGCTAACTCGGCGGGCAATTCAAATTCAGGGGGCATGATGGCTCCAATATCGTTTTCAGTTTTTTCAGCTCGGCAACATACTGGCGTTGTGCCGCACTGGACGATTTTCCGGTCAGCTCGGCGATCTGTTGCCAGCTCAAGCCGCTCCAGATGCGTAACAAAATTAGTTCGCGACCTTGATCTTCAAGTTGTGCGAGTGCCGCATTCAAATCATCAACTTCGACCCGGGACTTCGCGATTGCAGAATCACCAAAGTGTGTTCGGCAACCTGCAGTTTTCTCGTGATCCGATCGGCGACGCTGTGAACGCAAGGCGTTGATCGCTTTGTTTCTGACAACGCGGTACAACCACGCCGTCGGACTGTCCGGTCGAACCGTCTGCGAAGCAAGCTCGATGAACGCTTCTTGAACACAATCGGCTGGGCTGCCAGACCATTGTCCAGCGTAAATTCCGAGCGCACCCGCGTGTTCGTCAAAGAGCCGGCCCATTTCCTGCGGCCCAATCGGAATCGGATCAGTCGTATCGGTCAAACATCACCTCGACCCGTTCCTGCTTCGAGAACATTCCAATAGGTCCGACGCATTTTGGCATCGGCTCTCAGTG
This sequence comes from Mariniblastus sp., assembly GCA_041751295.1. Lineage (GTDB taxonomy): Bacteria > Planctomycetota > Planctomycetia > Pirellulales > Pirellulaceae > Mariniblastus. The sequence goes on along the minus strand of JBGSXT010000776.1, from coordinate 7,558 downwards.
CAATGACACCGCTGGTACGCGGACTTCCCACCATTTCCAGCCATATTTGTTCAGTTTGAACAAAAAAAATACATTTCTGGAAAAAGTCGGGTAAACTTGAGATAAGCCCGGTAGAACCAGTCTACCGTCCAACCTGATTGGACCGCCATTTTGTTTTGCCGTTTTGGCGCTAGCCGCGGTTAATGGCAAGGCCGCCGGGGCGACCGCTGCGACGGTAAGCGTTTCCCCTGAGTCCATTGAATCCAGAGTGCCGCCAAGGCTTGAGTCGCCGGCCAACCAAAGGCATCCCAATCTGCGAACCCAACATTCAAATCACTGAAACCCTGTTCAGGTAATCCAATGTCATTTTCCAATTCACAACGCCGCTATTCCAAAAATGTTCGCAATCGAAAAAATCAATTGAGTCAGCACCAATATGCCGCGTTGGAAGCGCGCCAGCTGTTGGCCGGGATCACTTTTGACGAAGTGACTGGAACAATCGAAATCGAAGGCTCCAACGGCGATGACTCGGCATTGGTTCAGGAAGTTGACGCAACAACTCTGTCGGTTGATTTGACCGGCTTTGATCAACAGCTGTTTGCCATCGAGGATGTGAATCTGATCCGGTTTCGTGGGCTGGCTGGCAATGATCGATTCGAAAACAGGACACAGATTGACGCGACGGCGTTTGGGCACGATGGCAATGACCGACTCGTTGGCGGCGGTGGCCACAACCGATTCCAGGGGGGTAACGACGACGACACGCTGGTCGGCGGTGCACGGAATGATGTTCTGCGAGGGCGGAACGGAAATGATGCCATCGAGGGGGGTATTCGACATGATCGATTGTTCGGCGGGGAAGGCGATGATATCATCTTGGGCCAACATGGCCGAGATATGATTCGTGGTGAAGCCGGAGACGATAATATTTCTGGCGGAGCCGACGAGGATGACATTTACGGCGGTGTTGACAACGATGAATTGTCCGGAGACAACGGGAATGACCGACTTTTTGGAGAAGACGGCAACGACACCCTGATCGGCAATAATGACGACGATTTTCTCGACGGCGGAATAGGCGATGACACAATCAATGCTGGCAATGGCAACGATACATTAATAGGTGGCAGTGGAGTCGATATATTGAATGGCAAAGCGGGCAACGATGTCCTGTTTGGCGGCGTTGGCGGTGCGGACGAAATCGATGGCGGGGCCGGTTCAGACCGGATCCTGATGACCCGACAGGATGTTGTGATTGGCCCGGATGCCGCCGACGCGGTGATCGATTTTGTCGACGCCGGCTCCCTGATAGGCGGTGGATTGTGGATTGACGAACAAATCCTGACTGTCAATTCCGCTTTCGATGCCATTGCCGCCAGAACTGACGGCAGCAATATCCTGCTGCAGGATTCAACGTCGGCAAAACCGCTTCGCTATCTCAAGGGGGATGACCTCGAACCGAGCAACACAATCAATAGCAGCGGCCGCGCGATTCAACTGAGGAATTGGGATACGACCAGTGAAACGGAAACGCGGGAGACATTCTTTTCCGTGATTCATCAAACGGCGTTGACGTGGAGTTCGGTTTTGGAAATCAACGCCGGGATTCCCGGCCAGGGTTTCCGCTATGCGAATTTCATTGCCGAAAGTGAATGGGGTCAGGGGACCGAGGTTCCGGATGGCTTTGTGGCATCAACGGACGGCGAGTGGTTTTATCGCGAAGGGACCGAATTCCTGAACGCCGATGGCATGATCAATCCCCGTCGCGATTGGGCCACGATCTGGGAATTGGCACTCAACGAGGATGCTTCGGACGCCGACTTGAATCGACTGGCGGATAAACTCGCCCGCATCAACCAGTTCTTTGACGCGGTGTAAGTCGAGCGGCCAGTGTCAGTTTACCTGTAGGGCGAAGTGCTAGTTCGTCCAAGCACCAAGTAATACGAATTGCTAATTCGCACTAGCGGCACTTAGGACGATTTAGCAATTCGTCCTACAGTTTCATAATCCACTACTCGTGGCGGAGGGCTTCGATCGGGTCCATTTGTGCGGCGCGGATGGCCGGGTAGATGCCAAACAGAACACCCACCAGAACGGAAATACAGAAGGCAATCGGAATTGAGATCGGCACGATTTCGGGTTGCATGATTTTTGCGATGTCTGGAAGAACGGCGTAACTTTTGGGTGCCAAAGTCTCCAGCAAATCGCGACCGGAAGTGATGATTACGGGACAGAGCAATCCCATCAGGATTCCAATCAATCCACCCATCAACGACAGAGAAATCGTTTCCACGAGGAACTGGCGGGTAATATCAGACCGTTTCGCTCCTAAGGCCCGTCGAATGCCTATTTCGCGGGTTCGCTCAGTGACCGTCGCCAGCATGATGTTCATGATCCCGATCCCACCCACGACCAGAACAATGGCCGCAATCAATCCGAGAAAGATCAGAAACATGTTGCGTTGGGCTTTGCGCTGTTTGAGCAATTCGTCAGGAACGATGATGGCGATATCCTGCCGGTCGCTGGGGATACCAGTCAAATTGTCTTTGAGTGGGAGCAAGGTCGCCCGGACCAGACTTGCCGTACTCTCAACATCGTCGACGTCCGCGACACGGATCGTAAACTGCGTCAGCTCGAATTCCTTGACGGAAAACGAGCCGCTAATCCGTTTGGTTTCACGATCGCCCATGCGGGTTTGCATGGTCGTGATCGGAATATAGACGTCCAGTGAGAAATCCTGCGACGCCAGTGACCCGCCAATCGCGGCGGTCGCATTGCGATGTTTCAGAACACCGACGATCTTGTAGACTTCCTTTTTTTCCGGCAGGTAAATCTGCTTGCTCAGCGGGTCCTCGGATGGAAACAGCCGTTGGGCCAATTTGGCGGCAATCACACAAACGGATGCTCTGGACAGTATTTCCTGATCGGTCAAAAAGTGGCCTCGATCAACTTCCAGACGAGTCACTTCCGCATACTCCGGCGTACATCCGACCAACCTGCCATCGATCGGTTTGGCGTTTGGATTTCCAGTGTAAGCCAACTTTGTGGGCAATTCGCGAATTGGCAAGACGCTTTTCACCGTCGGAATCGTCGTTTCAATCAGCTCCGCTTCGGACCGTTTGACACCAAACGCCTTGATCTCGCGAAAACTGTCGCTTCCTGTGTCGGGAGGTTGGATGCTGCGAACGATGATATTATCCGCACCAAGATCCTCGATCTGTTTTTGCGCTTCCTTGCTGATCCCTTCACCGATGGCCAGCAGCCAAATCACGCTGGCAACTCCAATGAAGATGCCTAGCACCGTCAATGCCGATCGCATTGGATGCAGCAGCAGGCTTTTGATACCCAGTTGCCAAGTTCGGAATAACAACATGATGGACGTCGTTCAGGATAGGGTTTGTACAGAGGCGTGGACTTCACCGTTGCGTGTAATTTTTTCGATTCTTTCCGCGTTAAATATCTGACGGTTTTTGATCGGTTCGTCGAGCTGAATCTGCCCATCATGTAAGCGAATCACCCGTTTCGCGTGTCGGGAAACATCGTCTTCATGGGTAACCATGATGATCGTTCGGCCCTCATCGTTAAGCATTTGGAAGATTGCAAGAATCTCCTCCGTGGTTACGGAATCCAAGTTTCCGGTCGCTTCATCCGTCAGAATGAAATACGGATCGTTCACCATCGAGCGGGCAATCGCCACGCGCTGCTGTTGACCGCCAGCCAGCTGCGTGGGGCGATGGCCTGTTCGATTACCCAACCCGACCATGGCCGCCAAGTGCTCGCATCGCAATCGCGATTGGCGATCCAGTCGACCGAGATAAAACAGAGGGACCTCAATATTCTCGACCACCGTCAGCTGCGGAATCAGGTTGTACGATTGAAATACGAATCCGATACGCGACGCGCGAATGTCTGAAAGTTGATCATCGTTCATCCGGGCAACATCGTCATCGCCAAGGAAAAACGAACCCGAAGTCGGGCGATCAAGACAACCCAGCAGATTCAACAGCGTACTCTTACCGGACCCCGAAGGCCCCATGATCGCCACGTAGTCTCCTTCTGGCACGTCGAAGGAAACACCGCGTAACGCCCGCACGGTTTCACTCTTGAGAACATAATGTTTGTGCAGATCGCGAATGCTGGCCGCGAGTTTCACTGGCTGGGGCCTCCAACGCGCCCACCGCCACCGCCGACACCGCCACTGCCGCCCTGCTGCATTCGACTCTTCATCTGTTGAATGGACTTGTCCGCTTCGGCGGTTGTCAGGAATCCATCACTGTCAGTATCGATCCGATCGAAGAACATTGAAAACGGCGATCCGACTTCGTCTTTCGTCAATTTTCCGTCGCTATCCGTGTCCTTTTGTTTAATCAATGCCAGTCCACTGGCTGGCATGTCAAAGCCAGCTGGACCTTGGGCGCCCGCCGGTCGAGGGCCATCGACCGGGCCAGCCTCGTTCGCCGGATCGGGTTGCGGCCGATCATTAGCCGCTATCGAAACCGGTTGCTGTTGATCTTTTCCTTTCAACGAATCGATTTCCGATTTCATTTTGTCCGAAATCTCGATTTTCCTGTCCAATTCGATTTCCGGCAGGTCCATCAAATCCGTGTAGGCGCCGGGGTTCAACACCAGCTGATCTCCCGGCTTGACGCCGTTTTTGATCAACACGACCTGGGCATTATCACCATCGACTTCGACCTCTCTCGTTTCCCATTTTCCCTCGGCAGTTTTCATCAAACAGAATTTTTGATTCTGAACAGCGTAAACCGTTTGAATGGGAGCGATCACAGCATCGGGCTCAAAACGGGTTTCAATCGTGACGGCGGCATTCATTCCGGGCTTCAACGATTCAGGTGGATCGACGATTTGAACCAGGACCGCGTACTTTCGAACCGAGCTGCCAAACCAGCCATTGGACTCGGCATACTGATTGACTTTCGTCACAACCCCACGCAGCAATTGATTGTTGAGCGCATCAACTTTGATGGACGCGGGCATACCGACTCGAATCTGTGTGATGCTCTGTTCATTGATCAGTGCCTTGACTTCCATCCGATCAGGATTGGGCAACCGAATCAGGACCTGGCGCTCGCGAACCAGAGTTCCTTCTTCCAGGACCCAATCGTCACCGCGCGACGACTCCCTGCCAAAAACGACTTGCCCCTCAAGCCCCTGAGGGACTCGAATCTCGCACAGTTCAATTTGATCTTTGATTTCCTGGAGCTTGCTTTTTTCGACGGATAACGATTCCTTCTGATTAGCCAGTTTGACCTTGGCCGATTCGATATTGCTTTTCAGCAGTACGGTTTCCTTGACCTGTGTGATTTCGACCAGCACCCGTTCCTGGGTCTCGGCCAGCGTCAGCTGGTTGATCGCTGATTCAAGTGCAAATTCGGCGCGTTTGACTTCGAATCCGTCGGCTTCCAGCTGCTGCGATGTGATAAACCCCTTCCCCTGCAGTTTCTTGCTGTGTTCAAGCACCGCTTTGGCCAGGGTCAGTTCCTGTTTGGCCGTTTCGATCAGACTCTTGGCGGCGTAAATGGCGTTTTCAATCGTTTTTTTCTTTTCAACGAACAGCCCCTGTTCATATTCCTTGAGCGCTTCGACGGCAGTCTGATATTCAGCATTCGCCTGAATGACCAATGTCTCTGCGGTGGCAAGCAGAATTTTTTGGGTCTCAAGTTCCAATTCAAAAGCCGATGAATCGAGTCGAACCAGGAAGTCCCCGCCGCGCACACGGCTTCCTTCCTTGATCACTTCGATTACGGTGAGGGTGCCATTACGGGCTCGGGCTTCACAACGAATTTCGATGTTCTCGCTGCTTTGCAGTTCGCCTTGGTCCAAAACTTGAGCAACGAATTCGCCTTCCTCAACGGTCGCCATGATCGGGTCAATCGTCGAATTACCTGATTCGCCGAAGTTCAGAAAATAGACGGTGACGCCAATCAGTCCCAATGCCACAAATCCAAACAGGACGAGCGGCGTAAAAGCTCCCCGTCGATTGCCGACACCTTCTCTCAATTGGAGATTGTTCATTCACCCACCATTACAAAATTTTCCTGACGCCAACCGCGCCTTTTAACTACGACTTGCGGCGATACAAAAAACTGCAAGTCTCATCAATTAGAAACCCCACCCCTTCGTTCTGAAACCGCAAAAGCCGCACCAAGTTTCGCGAAAATCAATGTAATCCGGCGCAAATCGCCAAATTCGGCCAATTTGACGATCTTGGGTCAATGGCGTGGGGGTGCTTATAGTTGCCGATGCCTGATTTGGGTCAACCGCCGTGTATTTCCAGAATCGACATTCACGCGTTGACAGCATGATCCCACGCTGGCCAACCTATGATAATCCTGCCAATATCGTACCGTGGCTGATTCGATCTGGCGCAGCAACCATTGAAATCGCAGGTTTTTTGGTGAAACGGCTCTGCTGGACAGCCAGTAAGCTCGTTTGCTTGTGTTGGCAGTCAAATTCGAGCTGCGGGCCAACGTAGACAACGAATCCCGGCCGACGCCCGCTCTAAACAGCGTGGGGATCAGTTTTCCCGAAAATAATCTTCGGGTTCGCTGCCTGTATTTGGCGCGACGTCCGGCGGCGGCGGCGGAAGTTCAACAATATTCCCGTTCTGATCTGGAACGCCGCTTTCTATTTCGGCGGTTGGCAGTGTCGGTTCCGGCGTCCCGTTGATTACGGAATCGAGCGGATCGGCATCGGACAAGTAATCGCAATAACATTCGTCGTCGAGGTTGATTCCCATCATGGCCGCCGCCCGAGCACCAATCGATTCGTCGATGACGCCCGGATCGATCCAGCTGGAATCCGGGCCGAGTTGGAATGTCCCTAGATCGAAATCCAGATCGCGGCGGGTGATTTCGAAAATGACCCAGACATCGAGCAACTGGGTTTGTGAGCGCTGCAAGTCGCTGATCGCCTGAGTCAGATCGCGCGCGGTAGTCGACCCCAACGACAACGGATTGGGATCTTCCAATCGCAGTTGGGCCAGTTCAATTTGTTCAATGGCGACTCGCAGGTTCTGCTTGTTCAACTCAAACAGAATCTTGTTCAAATTCAATTCGCGGAGTATCTGCCGCAGATTCGCGTGAACTTCGTCTTCAAACTGATAATAATTGCGACGCGCCTGTTGGTAGTTGATCAAAGCCGTGCGGTATCGGTTCCGTTCAGTCAATCGAACGATCGGTGCATCAAATCGGAATCCGCCGCGCAGTTGACCGTTGGCGGTACGGAAACTGAACGGACTGTTGCCGTTGTTGCCAATCTCCCCTTCAAACACGAGGGCCAATTCCGATTCCAGCTCGTCCGCAAAAAACTCAATTTCCCTCCACTGGTCTACCAGTGCGGCCCGTGCGTTCATCAAATCGCGACGAAAACACCTTGCGATTCCAAAGGCCAGCTTGTCATTCAAATCGACTTCCGCCAGTTCGAGCGAATTGCCCCGAGCCTGGGCCTGCACCAACGACATTTCGAGGGCCACGTTGTACAGTTGCGACAGTCGTTCGGACGTTTCTGTCCCAATTTTCTCCCGGACAATCAAATAAATTTCCTGATTGTTTGAGTTGGC
>JBGSXT010000775.1:0-7522 GCA_041751295.1 Mariniblastus sp. | reverse complement strand
GATTTTCAGGCTGCGTTGCGTTTCGACCCTCAGTCTTTCGATGCATTCAACAATATCGCGAATGTCTATGCTGAAGGACTTGGAGAAACAGAAAAAGCGATTGAGTACATGGATCAGGCTGTCGCATGCAACAGCATCAATCCCCAATTGAGGGCCGCCCGGGGCGTTCTTCACGCGAGACTGGGAAATGCCCCATCCGCGATCGCCGACGCGCAGGCGGTTCTGCGAATGGATCAATCTGCCGACACTCAATATCGCGTGGCCGGAATCTATGCCCAACTGTCCAAATCAAAACCGGGTTATGCAAAAACAGCAATCGGTTTGCTGGCCAGTGCAGCATTCAAAGACCCCGGCTTGTTTATCCGCCTGAGTGCTACGGATCCGGATATTGCTCCGATCAAAAACGATGCCGGTTTTCAAGCCATTTTTTCGGCGATTTCCGACTTGAAATCCGCCAATAGTGAAAAAATTCCGAAATAACTGGCGGAATCAATACGTTCATCAGGCTCTTTCTGAATAGACTACTATGCCGCCACGCGACAGTTTGGAGAGTGCGGCACTACTATTAATTCTCATCGACAAAAAAGGTGTTCCATGAACTCGTCCAAAATTCGTTGGGTGAGTCTGCTGCCAAGAGGTTGTGGCCGAATTGCGGCCCTATCCGTCGTTTTGGCTCTTTCAATTCCTGCGATCGACTCGCCGTCAGTGTTGTTTGCCGCGAGTGGATTGTCGATGTTGCCAATGGCTCCGGCGGGCGGGGATGACGATGAATTTGATGACGAGTTGCGATTCCAGACGGTAAGCCGAATAACACTCAGTTTCGCTTCGGACGGAACGGCCATCTCCCGATATGAAAGTTCACTTTATTCATCATTCGGCGACCTGTTGACGGCGCAGGAATTGGAAGACACTGTGCTTAGGGCGTTTCAGACCTGGGCGCAACACTCGGCGATCAACGTCGGACTGGTTTCCGATTCCGGCGATCCATTCGGAATCGGTGGTTTATCCCAGGGCGATTTGCGCTTCGGCGATGTCCGTGTCGGAGCGGTTCCGATGGCCGGGGATGTTTTTGCCGTGGCGGTTCCGAACGTCGATTTTGTTTCGGGAACATGGTCCGGCGATCTGCTGTTTAACAGCAACGCGAAGTTTGTCGACGCCGATCAGTTCTTTGCGGTGGCCCTGCATGAAGCCGGACACGTATTGGGCTTGGGCCACACGACCGACGCCACATCGGTCATGCATCCAACGGCCTTGAATACGGTGTTGAACGCAGCCGATGTTGCAGACCTCAAACTGCTCTACGGCGAGCGATTGGACCTTGATCAATACGACAATGTTGAGAGCGGTGAGGACGACAACGATTCCATGAACGACGCGGTGGAAATCCGAAACACCGGCAGCGTTGATGGAATCATTCCACTGCTCGTATTTGGCGATATCGAGAACCCGACCGACATCGATTTTTTCAGCATTGAACCCAACTCGGGTTACATCGGCTCGATTACGTTTCGATTGATTTCCGAAAAGGTCAGTCTGCTGAATGCCACGATGACGCTGCTCGACGAGTCCGGACAGGTCATTGAGTCGATGTCAGGAAATTCGAATCGCGGAATGGATTTTTCGCTGCAAATTGACAACGTCTCCGATGACGAAGAATACTTCGTCAAAATCGAAAGCAATGGCAATGGCAATCCGGACAATCAGTTTGGCAGCTACGCACTGGTGACCACCATCGATGGCAATTTGCAGATGGGTACCGAATTGATTGACTCGATCATCCGCCGCAATTACGGAGACCTGGATCAGGGAGACATTCAGGATCTGTTCTTGATTGAGGTTCTGGACGATTTGCATGTCAACGATACAGCAGCCACTGCCACAATCTTGAGCCCCCGCGAAAACATTGCGTTGGCCAGTATTTACCGTATTCAAGCCGGCATTTCCGATGCCATCGACGTTGATTTCTATCAAATCCAGGCGTTTGATTCCGTCATGTCGGTCCATGTCGGTGCCGAGGAGTTTCGACTGATTTCGAAGATCGCCGTTTTTGACTCGTCGCTCCAGCCGATAACGGGTGAAACCAAAGTCAACGGAAATGGTGAACTGCTGATTGAATACAGCGACCTCGCGATTGGGGCAGACTACTTCGTTTCCATTGCCGCCGATCGACCCGATGGCGAATTTGGAACCGGCAATTACGACCTGAATATCGCCTACAGCGGTGAAAATCGCATCCTTGATATTCTGGGGCTGGGACGCGTATCTCCAACCCATCCGACGCAGGTCCATTCGTTGTATGTGGCCCGCTCGCAACTGTTCCACTTTGGCCTGCAATATGTCGACGCAACCGTCAATCCAAATGCAACGATCTGGATGTCAATCTACGATGAAGATGGCATCGTCAAGTATCGAGTGGCGACTCGGCCGGGTGAGGTTCGAACTGCGAAGAGTGTCATTCTGAGGCCGGGCAGCTATTCAATACGCGTCCATTTGACGAATCCCCCGCCTGCCTTCTCGGGTGCTGCGGCAAACCTGCCACGCTTCAGTCGTGCCTGGAACTATCGGGTCTTTGGCATCGGACTTTCGGAACCGACCGGTCCTGAAGTGATCGATCCATCCGAAGATCCTTTCTCACCGTGCGACAAGGCCAGTTCCGATTTTTGCTACCCCAACAACCGACTGTCGCCCAATCCTTTTATCTTCGTGGTCGAAGATGAAGTCGCATTACCGGGCCCCGTGACCGATCCAGTTTGGCAGAATGTCAACAACTGGTATTGGCAAGTGGATTGGTTGGGTTAGTAGTCCGTCACAGCATGTTGTTCATGCAACTCGTTTAACGACAAGCCGGCAGGTGACAGCGTGCAACGATTACTTCACAGACAATTGCCAATCAGGCTGTCATTTTCCGGGGACGACCATCGATGCTGATCGTTATACGTCCCCTGCACAGCCAACTCACTTGATCTTTGGGAATTTGGCCAGGTAAATGGCGGTCCAACGATCCGGATTCGACTCTCATCAATGGAGTCAATCAACTTACCTAACCAGTCTTGGAGAATAGTTATGAAATACAAATTGCATGCATTGATAATGGTCTCACTTTTGTGGATGACTTCCGGCGTAACGGCACAAACAGAACTGCAATTCGACGGCGGATTCACAACCATCAATGACGGAGGAATTGCCTATTTGAGCAATACCGGTAACCTCGCAATCATCACTCAACAGGGTGGAGGCGGCGGCGGTCCAACACGGCTGGACATTTACACACCAGCTGGAAATTTTGTTCAGATTGTTCAGCTGTCGACGGTCGGACTTCAGGTTGGAGAAGATTTTCTGGACAACGGACTGGCTGGTCTGCCCAATGGCAACGTGATCGCATTGACAACCTTGGGCAATGTTCATGAAGTCAATTCAGCAACGGGCATGATTGTGCCCGGGGGATACGGCGGTTTCAATGTTCTGGCAGCATTAGGTGCCGGTGCAGAAACGTCCGGATTTGGCCACGACCCGCTGACCAACAATTTGTGGGTGATTAACGACAACGGCAATCCGTTTGATACTCTGACCGAATTCAGCGATACCGGAACAGTCGTTTCCGGGCCGTTCTTCGCCTTGCCGGGCAATTTGAATGGCGATGCGGAAGCGGTTTCGTTTGTTCCGGGTCTGCAGACCATGTTCGTTGCCGAAGACGATACGAATTCGCTGATCGAAATCACAACCACCGGCGGGCTGGTTCAGACTCTCAGCCTGACGACACTGACTCTTGGTTCCGGGCTGTTCGTCGATCCCGCCGGAATCGCAACGGACTTTGCCGGCGGGCGTGTCTTTGTCAGCAACAAAGGTGACAACAACGGGAATGTAATGGTGTTCTCGGTGATCGGTGATCAGGTTCTGGTCGGCGACATCAATCTGGATGGCGTCGTCGATTTGAATGACGTGAGGCCCTTTGTGACTCTGTTGAACTCCGGCGGTTTTCAGGCCGAAGCAGACATCAACCAGGACGGCAGTGTCAATTTGATGGATGTCGCCCCCTTTGTCAGCCTGCTGGCCAACTGACCGACTATCAGGAATCGTGTTTGTCGTCGATCCCTTGGTGCCTGCAGCTTCTACGAAGTTGCAGGCATTTTTCCTTTGGCAAGTGGCAAACAAGTCGGTTTCGCAATGTCATCGAAATCAAAAACGATCCTGATCCGCCCGTCCAGAAATGTCCGGTTGACCATCGTCATCGATTTCGACGGTGATCACATTGGGATGGCAGCAGACAGGGCAGTCTTCAACGTACTCCTGATAGCGGCCCGCCGAAACATCAATCGGCACCACGATTTCTTCGCCACAGCTGTCGCAAATATAATGGCAGTCGTCGTGCATGGTCTCAGTGTCTGGTTCTGGCGATGGCGATGTGGCCGCGAAGGCCGTGCAATTTCGATTCGCCAATACCATGAACATCCTTCAATTCATCCGTGTTCTTAAACGGACCATGTAGATCGCGGTAGCTGACAATCGCCTTGGAGAGTTTTTCTCCAAGTCCCGGCAGATTGGCAAATTCCTGCCAACTCGCCGAATTGATTTCTACCACGTAGCTCGTCGGACGCGCTGGCATGTCGACAAAGTCGATCAGACCTCCGTTGACGACTGCCCGATGCCAGAAATAGAAACCCATCAACAGCATGAATACAGCCAGGCAAATCGCGATTACGATTTGGTCATCAACGGCCGGAAGCCGGATTTTTCGCACGTCCATCGATGCAATCGCCGAAAGGGTCCTGCCATTCCTGAAACATCTATTGTTCTGAAAAACACCGGCAATGGATAGTGCTGCGGCCGGAGACTCCTGACTGGGTGCGGCGAAATAGGCATCCCTGGCGCATACGACAAATACGTTCCTACTGTCCCCCCTTTGCCTGATCGAAGCGGACACAACAACGGCTAACATTCAACTGCAACGTGGTTGAACCCGCAATTCCGGTCCGGAATCCAGACCTTGTCCTATGTGCCGAGCCATTCGTTTTCGGTGATCACACCGTCCCCATTGCGATCTTTGGAATCGAATTCTTTGACGACATTATCGTCCCATTCCTGTGAGAATTCGTGCATTTGCAGCTGACGATCGTTGTTTGCGTCTTTGCCACCAAAGATGGAGTCGGCCTCATTGTAGGTCGCCGTTGTTGGACGACGCTTTTCCGCCAGGCGTTCCTCTGGAGTCGACCGACCGGAGTGTATGGCTGCCTGGTCCTCCGACCTCTGGGTATTGGTTTCAGACCGGTTGGCAACGGAAGCGATCAGCTCTGTTTTGTCGACGAATTTGTCCCGATTCGTATCCGCATCTTTGGGAGGTCGGCGCATTTCTTTCAATTCCTGTTCGCTCAGCCTCCCATCTTCGTCTTTGTCGTAGGTTTTTATTAATCCTTCCGCATACCGCGCGTAAGCATCATTTCCGGAATTAAACCCACGAGGATTACCAGATGCTGGAGTGGTCGGATAGAGCTGACGTCCCGTCGTTACATTCCCCTGTTGGACAAATCGGTTATTGGTTTGTACCGGATTAGCGATGTTCGTAGCGTTTGGAACGCCAGAAGTTCGCCTGACTCGCGATTCCTCCATTCTTTTCTGCACGTCCACTTCCCGTTTTTGGTATCGGTAGGCCAATTCCAATCGGGACAGGTTGCCATCTTTGTTGGTGTCGGATTCTTCGGATGAAGGATTGTGCCACCGGGAACGTTGGATTTCAATTGGTTCCAGAATCCCGTTTTTGCTGGTATCGTAACGGTTGAGCGTCCCTTCGACCTGGGCCAGGACGTTGTCGCCGAATTTGCTCTTCATTGCTTCCGGAGACATTCGTTCTTCGCCAGTCGGCGAAAAATCGCGCATCCCGACGGGTTCCACTGTCACGCCAAAGCCTGGCACATTTCGAACCACGTCTTTGTTGCCAGTGGCATTCGCGCCATTTGCCTCGGGATTGTTTTTATCATTCAACAATTTGGTAATGACTGAAATCGCATGTGGTCGATTGGGATCGAGCCCCACATCCTGGACCATTTGCTGGGTTCTGCCGCGCATTTCCGACGGTTCCAGAATATCGTTCCCGTTGGAATCGATCCTCTTGAGTATCGTGGTGACGTCGAACGAACCTCCTCGACCTCGATCCCTACCTCGATCGCCTCGCTGGGCAAACAGGTCGCTGGACAGAACCTGTAGCAGCAACAAGGCTGTACAGGCTAACGGAATCGGGAATTTGCCAAATTCAGTCATCGACTTTCCATTCAAACAATACTTATCCCCAGTTAAACCGGGCGTTTCCGCGAGAGTTTCGCGTCAGCGAGCTGGAATGCCTATTTTATGACACATTTGGCCGATCTCGGGCCTGATTTTGCGAAAAAACCGGCAAATCCGGAAAAAATAGTGATTTTTCGGCTGACTTCGATTTGTCGAAACAATTAGCGTCAGACAAAAAACCGTGCGATTGATGGTCCGGCTTTGGCACCAACTGATTCCTCCTGCTGCCCTGATACACAACCTTCCGCAGAGTAAATCTGCGGTATTCGAACAACAGCAAAATGCCGCAGGTTTAACCTGCGGATGGTTACGCTTTGGCACTCCTGCTGAGCCGATCGAACCGGAAGTTTTTGCCTAGAATCTACGGATTCACGACTGGCGGAGGCGAAGGTGGAAACCCATCCAGGAGATAGGCCAGTTCTTCGGCAGCGATCGCCGGCTCACAGGTGCTGCCAAAATCCGCCTGAGTGATGCCGGGGGGAACCACAAAGCCAATGTTGGTGACCCCGTCCAGTTCGACCACAAAATCTGCCATCGCACCGTTGTTGATCAACAGTTCTGGAAACACCAGGAAGTTGTTGGAAAGCGACAGGCAAATGTTGCTGCCCGCTGCGTTCGTCGCCAGAAAATCATTGTTTCCACTTTCGATCGGCACGGTATTGACATCGTCCGTAAAGTCGTTGAACGCGAAGTTGTTGTTGACCAGCAACGCGTTGATCGTCGATGCACCAAAGGTTTGCACTTCGATACCCGCTTCCGCATTACCCGTAATCAGATTGTTGGTGATTCGGGTATTAATCGTCGAACTTCCAGCCGCGATCAGACTGATGCCGTCGAAAAATGGCAGATCGGGTTGTCCCACTGTCGCGAATCCATCGCCGTTGTTGGTTATTGTGTTGCTGTCGATGGTCGCCAGTACGTTGGCGTCGCCAAATGTATTGATGGCCAGGCCATCGAGTGTAAAGCTATCGATGGTATTGCCTTGAATAAACAGTCTGGTTCGATTGTCAGTTTGTGGGTTCATCATGCCAGCATCACCGATGGCGTTGATGACGAAACCTTCTGCAAAACCGGGTCCGCCAACGCCTGTCGGTCGTCCACCGCCCAATGCTGGATTGGTGAAGGCGCTGTTGATGACCGCCACATCCGTAAAGGTGCCGGCTCCGGTGGTCAAAGCAAATCCACTGAAAGCATTATTTGCTGCAGCGACGTTGCGGATGGCAATCGAATTGACAGCCAGAGTCTC
>JBGSXT010000774.1:0-3328 GCA_041751295.1 Mariniblastus sp. | reverse complement strand
TGGAAGTACGCCCTGACCCGTAAACCCGGCGACATTGCCGACGAGTCGAAACTTGCACGACGATGGTTTCTGATGGACGATTCAGCTGTTGGCGTGGTTGAATCAGTCCATTTCAGCGAAGTCATCGATAGCGAAATCGTTTCCGATCAGATTGCGCCCCGAATCGTCATTGGTGCTGAGAAAGAGGGTAGCAAGACGTTTAAGTTGTATGCTCTCGAATTGGGAACCCGGCTTCGGCCCGAACATCTGCTGGATCTGTTTGTCGCAGAGAAACTGCAACAGGTTGACGAGATCGTTGGTGCCCAATTCACCAGTGACGGCAAGACGCTGTTGACGATGACCACTGAAATTGCGCAGGTCCGTTTGACCGACGGCTGGGATCAAAAGAAAAAAGACGTTAATTTCAATTTGCGAGTTCAACAATTACAAAGCGAAATTAATGAAGGCGATATCGCCCAGCTTGAACAGCTGAAAAAAGAATTGGAGCTGCGTCAGCAACAGCTGCAACCAAGTGCAAAACTGGGCGAATTGGAGCGGCAGCTGTCCGAGGAGACTAGCAAGTTAGCAACGGCGAACACTTTATTGCAAAATAAAATGCAAGAGCTCGAAAAGAATCAAACCGAGTCTAGAAATTCCCTGGAAAAACAGTTCCGTGGGGACATCAAAAAACTGTCCGAAGAAATGAAGGAAATCGAGAGAAAAAAAGCCGAACTGGCCTTGGAACGATCCGATTACTGACGCCACCTCCAGTTGCAACAAATGTCAACTGCTGTTCAAACGCCTGCATCACCATTGGACACAGGAACGTCTAACTCTGTTTTCGTCAGACCAACCAGCTCCAGCAATTTGAGGGCGTTCGTGGTTTCGGCAATGCCGCGGCGCAAAAGGTAGTCAAACGTCATTTTCTGTTTCCCGTTGGTTTCTGTGAATTGTTCAGTGAAGTGAACCGGTACGCAGGCGTCTTTCAACACATTCGTGGTTGCCAAGTCGAGATCATGCGTCGAAATAGCGCCAATCGCTCCCTGCTCGATCAAATTTCCCACGACGTGGCTTACCGCGATCTGGCGCTCGCGCGAATTGGTTCCCTGCAGGATTTCGTCCAGCAAAAACAGCAGCGTCGGGCCAGCGGACGCTCTGCTCTCTTGCGATTGATCGACAATTTCTTTCAAACGGTTCAACTCGGCCATGAAAAAGGAAGTTCCGCTGGCAAGTGAGTCCACGATCCGCATACTGGTTTCAACGTGCAGCGGTGGCATCGTCATTTCTGCAGCACAAACGACGCTGCCCATCTGAGCCAGAATCGCATTGACGCCAAGACTGCGCAGGAGAGTACTCTTGCCCGACATGTTGGAACCAGAAACCAGCAAAACCGTACCTGGCGGTCCTACCTCGACATCGTTGCAAACGCGAGAATCATTCATCAGCGGGTGTCCCAGCCGTTTACAGGAAACCACAGCCCTGCCATCCGCTGATGCATTTACGACGGGGAAATTCCAATCCGGCTGATCGTGAGCCAACTTGGATAACGCCAAAATCGCCTCCCACTTTCCCAACGCTTCAAACCATCCACGTGCATTCTGGCCGTGGCGATTCTTCCAGCATTCCAGTCGATCTAAAACATGGATATCCCACATGAACAAAAATTCAAACATCAAATAAACAATAAACAGCATGCCGTGCCGACGAATGTTTGCCAGCCAGTTCAGCAACCCAAGGGAATCGATATGTTGAACAACATCGTTGGAAGGCCCGGTCAGGTCCCGTTGAATTCCGCTCAGAAACGGCGACCTGCTTTGAAATTGTCCAACTTCCCTAAACAAGATCTTGTAATGGGAGATTTCATCCTGGTGTGTTGAGATCTGGTTAAAGATGTCATGCATCGCGCCTGCAAAAAACACCGACACAAAAAAGTTGAGCGTGATGGTTACCGTCAAAATGGGGCCAGCAATGTTCAACGGCAGTACGCCGAACGCCAATAACACAATCGAAACCAGCGATGCCATTGCCGTCAATCGGCAAAACCACAACAGCCACCATCGTCTCGGCAGCCAGTTTTTACTCTCCGCCCACTGCACAAACTGACTCGGGCCAGACTGGCTGGCGGCTAGTTGCTCGCAACGCAAACAAAATTCCAGTCGCCACGACTGCTGATTTTTCAGCTCGTCGACCGCCATCTGCCGCGAGCGAATTTCATCGATGTCGGCGCCGATTGCGATCCAGTCGGCAAGCGTCTGAATACCCAATGGCGTTCTCGGAATCGCCAGTAACTTGAACAGGGATTGCGGTCCAAACAGATCGAGATCGTTAGCGACGGCCTGTATTCGCTGTGGGATTTGATAATCAGGAATGGAAATGTCTTCCCAGCTGCGATTGATTCGAGCGATCGATTCGTGATGCATTGTCATCAGCAGTCGCGAAATCCGGATTTGCCGATTCATACTTTCGTGAACAAAAGCAATTGCCAGAAACATCAGGAACAACAGGCCGGACAGTACCAACCACGGAACCGAGAATCCACCAACCACATTAAGTGCCAGCAGCAGCGGAACCAGAGAAATCAGAAACGTGCCCCCGCGCAGAAAGGCCACCCTCCGCCAATTTCGAGTGTGACGAGAATATGTCTGCTTCTCGGAATCGTGGGACGATTGATATTGGTGAAGTGCGCTATTCTCAGGCAAATCAGATTCCACTCAGCTCGGTGGCCCGTCGGACGCGACCAATTGCAATCATGAATGCAGCCGTTCGCAAGCTGACATCGTGCTCGGAGGCCAGTTCCCAAACTTCCTCAAAAGCGGTCGAAAGGATTGCATCCAATTGAGAACGAACGCGATTTAAATCCCAACTGTAATATTGCCGATTCTGCACCCATTCGAAATAGCTGACCGTTACGCCCCCCGCATTGGCCAGAATATCGGGCAACACGCAGACATTGCGCTTGAATAATTCCTCATCGGCATCCGCGTGAATGGGGCCATTGGCACCTTCAATGATAAAATCCGCCTTGATGTCGTGGACATTGTCCATCGTGATCACGCCGCCAATTGCCGACGGAACCAGCATTTTGACATCCAAAGTCAACAACTGATCGTTGGAAATCCGTTCAGCACCCGCAAAACCTCCCAATGAACCATGCTGAATCATATGCCGCAAAGCCGCCGGAATATCGAGTCCATTTTCGTTGTAATAGCCTCCGCTCAAATCGCTGATTGCAACAATTTTGAATTCCGATTCATGCATGAATTTGGCCGCATGCGAACCAACATTTCCAAAACCCTGAATGGCAACCGTCGTTTGCTTGGGTAACTTGCCAAGTCGCTTTAACAGCTTG
>JBGSXT010000773.1:0-3334 GCA_041751295.1 Mariniblastus sp. | reverse complement strand
TCTAAGCGAAGCCGTCAACTACCGCATGCTCGACCGCAATTTGTGGCACTGATGAATTCGCAATTCACGCCCAAACTCGATATCCTGCCCGAGCCCCAGAAGCAACTCTGGCCAGAACTGACTGAAATCCCGCAACAGTTTGTTTTGTATCGAGGCACAGCGATTGCACTTCATTTGGGCCACCGTCAGTCGGTTGACTTCGATTTTTTTTCGAGAGCGGAATTTGATCCCGACGACTTGCTCCAGTCGCTGTCTTTTCTGCGGAACGCCCAAGTGTTACAGAAAACTGTAAACGCGTTCCGGGCAGGCAACAACGACTTGGTGATCAGCCCTGTGTAACTTGAAATTACTTTTCCAGTCCATATCGAAAAACGGCGAAATCATGAAATCTAAACAAATGTTGCTGCGATTCATCGCTTTTCTGTTGCTGTTGTCGCAATCCGTTTCTGCCCAGGACAGAATCAGGGCATTAATCGTTGACGGCCAGAACAACCATGCAGACTGGCCAAAAACGACGATGATGATGAAGCAGTATTTAGAACAAACGGGTCGATTTGCCGTCGATATTTCGCGCACAAAAAATACCTGGAACGGCGGTGAACTGATCGAACAGTTTCCATTGAACGACGGAAAATCGTATACCAGTCTGGATAACCCGCGACCAGACCCGGAATTTCAACCGGAGTTTTCGAAGTACGATGTCGTGATCTCAAACTTCGGTTTTGATGCGGCGGCTTGGCCGGAGTCGACCCAAAAATCGTTTAACGAATTCGTCAGCTCGGGTGGCGGCTTGGTAATCGTACATGCGGCCAATAATTCGTTTGGTGATTGGAAAGAATTCAACCAGATGATTGGCCTGGGTGGCTGGGGAGGCCGCGACGCCAAATCTGGCCCATATGTCTACCTGGACGCGGCCGGCAAAGCTGTTCGAGATCAGTCCGAAGGGAGCGCGGGAGGACATGGTCCACAACACGAATTCCAAATCGTGATTCGAGATGACGAACATCCAATCACGGCGGGCCTGCCAAAATCCTGGTTACATGCCAGAGACGAACTGTATCACCAACTGCGTGGTCCGGCAGAAAACATGAAGATTCTGGCTACCGCGTATTCATCCAAAGAGTTTCAAGGGACCGGTCGGGATGAACCCATGATGATGGCGTTGGAATATGGCCAGGGTCGGATTTATCACACGCCGATGGGGCACGCGGATTACTCGATGGAATGCGTGGGATTCATCACAACCTTCCAGCGGGGAACCGAATGGGCCGCGACCAGCAAGGTTTCCTTGACCGAAATTCCTGCTGATTTTCCATCCCGCGACAAAACAGGCGTGCGACCTTTCAAGGTCAATTCCCGCTGAAGTCGCCATGTCTAGACCAGCCATTCTGCGGCAACCCAAATCTGATCGGTCGATGATTGAATCAGCAATCGAGTTTGAAAGAAACAGTTATTCAAAGCCGTGATTTTTGAATCAAACTGGCTTGGCGTCAGAATTTCGGTACGATTAGGCTAAGGTGAGAAAAAACCGACTACATTCCTAACAAGCATTGGTTCGTGAAAGCGCCCAAACAATTCACTGATGACATCGTCATTATTGACGAAATCGAGCCATGTCCGTACCTGCCAGACGAAACGGCGCGGATGCCGTTGCGAATGCCAGTAATCAAGATCAGTCTGATTGAAGCGGACGCCAGACTTTCCGATGGTCATCGGCGCACCGGAGAATTTGTCTACAAAACCAATTGCCCGACCTGTCGCGCCTGCCAGCCAGTCCGGATTGATTGCCGTGAATATAAATTCAGTCGCAACCAGAAACGGATTCTCATTCGAAACCGAAACCGCATTCGAACCGAGATCGGCCCGTTGATCGCAGATGCGCAACGGGTGTCGCTGTTCAACCGGCATCGAAGGTGTCGCGGACTGGCAAAACGGGATACCGATATCGATTTGGAAGAATATGTCTGGGGTTTTGTTCGAAGCTGTTTCGATTCGTTCGAGATCAGTTACTGGATGGACACGACGTTGGTCGGAGTGGCGGTTTGTGACCGGGGGCAGCAAAGCGTTTCGGCCGTTTACACTTACTTCGATCCCGCTCGGCCCCGCGACAGTCTGGGTACATTCTCGATTTTGAAACAGATTGAGTATTGCCAGGTCAGAAATCTGCAATTCCTGTATCTCGGCTATTACGTCGAAGCCTCCCCCCACATGAATTACAAACGAAGATTTCTGCCACAGCAGCGATTGATTGACGGGAATTGGGTATCGATTGAAGAAAACCGAATTCCGTTCGAATAAAGCGAGTGGCAAGAAAAAATCTAGATGCCCCGCTGCGTTTGAACTATTCAAACCAGATGCGTACCGTCCGGTTCACGCTCGCACCTGTTCCAAAGCGGCTTCGACTGGCGATTGTGAGACCAGTCAGGATCGGAAATTCTGGTTGAACCACCACCAGATTCTGGAAGCCAACGATCGATTACCGGCAAACAGGCGCGCCTGGCCTCCTAAGCCGATTTTCAGTTCCGCGGCGCCGGGATCAATCGGCACGAGGGCGAAGTATTGAATCTCGGAATGAAAGTTGGCGGCCACCATTTCTGTGACAAGATCGGGCAGACCGGCGGACTGTCGCGGTTCAGACATGGTCATGATGGACGCATTGTTTTTCAGTTCCCGACGCATCGATTGATCGGCGACTCCTAACGAATCGATGCTGGAAACGATGGTTCGATTGGGGCTAGAATACAATCTGACTTTGGCTGTCTGCCCAACCTTCGCAAGATTGATCTGATTTTCAGTCAGCAGCACGATGGCCTGCCAGCGGGTCAGATCCGCAATCTCACAAAAACGCTGGCCACGCGTTACGGATAGATTTTCGTTTTTTTGACTCAACAAACTGTGTTCGTCCAGCAGAGGCAATTCATCGGATTGCGGACCGATAGGTTGCCACGGCGTTTCCAAAACCGTGCCCGCGATGGTCGATTTGATTTGCAAATCGGCAGCCCGTTTCCGTAGATCCGTAACATATCGACTGAGCTGTCGAATTTCTGCATCGACGCTGCCCAATCGATCCAGCATAGCAGCGGTCTGAGTATCGGAACCACCGGAAATCAACATTTCATGTTCCAGCCGTTTAACTTCCAGTTCTCCCGACGCTTCGGTCAAAGCCAAATCCAATTCCACGTTTTCCAACGTCGCCAGAATCGCTCCGGCCTGAACCGAATCACCGTTTTTAACATTCATCTGTTGCAGAGATCCAGCTTCCCGGACATAAACGGTTTCCATGGATTCCGGCACCAGGATCAGCGAACATCGCAAATAGTGCGGCACAGGGATC
>JBGSXT010000772.1:0-6582 GCA_041751295.1 Mariniblastus sp. | reverse complement strand
CGGGTGCAGTCATGGGTGTCTGCTCTGTCGCCGTTCAAGCCATCCGTTCGCCAAAAATCCAGCCGGAACCTGATTGCGGTCGCCCCGGCTGTTGTCGCTGTTACCGAAGCGAACTTGAGAGCAAGGTTACAGCGACCCCGCTGCTGGTTCGTCAGGCCCGATATAGAGACGATGGCTGGTCAAAGGCAATTCAGAAGCGGAGTGCGTTACAAGCGTGCGTACAGCCTCTCGAATGTACGTTGGCAGATGGGGCCAGTGCTTTGCAATTGCCAATAAATCATCGGGCAGTAAATCATGCTGTTGGCAAAAGTGCTGCGCTTTCTGCTGCGCGCTTGCAATTGTCTGAATTTGACAATCGTTGCAAGTCTTTGTTTGACGACGGTTTACGTCTGATTCGGCAGTCGAAAACTCAGGGACTGAAAATCCATGTGTCGGCGGTTCGATCCCGCCCCTGACCACTTTTACTTGGAGATGTTTTTGTTCGCCGAATCACTTGAGCCGCCACTTTCGGTAGTGCAGCCGAGCAATCAGGTTTTATGCAGTCGAGCAGCTATTGGCCCTTGAGGCCCGATCCATCCGATTCTCGATTGTCACCCTTGTCTTCGTCAATCGGCGGCCCCGGCACCGAATCGGTTGGATCCGGTTTGTTTGCATCCTTGGAGTTCGGGTTCAGGTCGCCGAATGGTGCATCAATCAAATCGGCTGGCTGGTCGTAGCCGGCCAGATCAACCAACATGTTGCCGGCCCAGAAGAAAGGATGTTCGGCATTGACCGTGTCAGTCTGGTTTTTGCCCGCATCAACTCGAATCTCGTTCTCAAGATTCAATTCCAAACCTTGCGCGAACTTCATGCTTTCGTACATCGCTTCTGGCGTCGACATACTACGGATTCGGATGGCGAAATCCCGAGACAGTTCAATCGCATTTTCACCCCCCGTACGCCAGCGACTGATCAAGGCGCAACGTACACCCGACGCGAGCAACCCGCAGGATGTCAGAAACAGTTCGTGACCATCGCTTCGGGCATTGACACCGTCGGCGGCTGCGGAGGAAAACATCGGCATGATAATATTTTCCGGTCCTTTCCAGGGTGTCAACATCCAACCTCGCAACGTCGCTCCATTGCGTCCCTGATCCAGCTGAAATGGCAGCAACGAAAAGGCATCGGTCCGATCGTCCGATTTCATGTCGGCCCACACCACCAGAGTGTCAATGACTGTCGTCAACAGGTTCGATGGAATTTTTGCGGGTCCGGAAAACTTGACTGCGTTGGTAACATCGTCCGCCAATTTTTCGAAACCCTGGTCCGCCAGTTCCGGCACCGCTTTGGAATGCAGTTTCCCGGTGACGACGGCCATTCGCGACTCGGGTTGCGTTGGACGATTTGACTGCGAGGCCAATGAAACAATGGGCAAATAGCGAATCCTGACTGATTCGTGCAGGTTTTTCCAGGCGGTTTCATCGCCGCCCGTTTGCAGGATTTCGAACGGGACATACCATAGCACGCCATCAGGAACGACCACCAACTCGTCAAAGTTCTGCCATTGATCATCGTGGTATTTTGCGAAAATCAGATTCTTCAATTCGGCAGCTTTTTCCTTCCATTCTGTACCTTTCAACAGAGCTGTATCGACGCTGTTGTTAGCGTCCGTAATTCCCAATTTTTTGTACAGCGTTGCCACTCCCCGTTGCACATCGCGTGTTCGGGCAACTCCCAAATAATGACGTGCCTGTTGCGTGATCATGAACTGATGGTAGCCGCTGCCCGTTTGCAGCGAGGCGAAGACTGCTTGTTTGGGTCCCAAACCTTTGCTGATATCGCTGTAGCGGGACGCAGCCGGAAAGACGAAGTCAGCCGGCTGCCGACGCAAAGCCAAGCCGGAGATGACCGTTTCCTGATATCGGGAATGTTTCAGCTGTTCGACAAACAGTGCCTGCTGTTTTTTCTGGTCATCCGTTTTCTCGACAGGATTCAGCGGCAGCGTTCGCAGTTCTTTTTCGATCGCAGCAACTCGGTTCACCGATTCCTGAAATTTTGGGTAGCGTGCATAAATCTCATTTCGCTGGGCAATGGCAGCGGCAGTCAACAATTCTTCGGGTGCGGTAAGTACCCACCGCAACGAGAGCAAACGGCCGGACATGGGCAATGAGGCAAAAAACCGGTGTCGACGGATCAACTCGCCCACCTCGATGGCTTGCTCATGGTTTTTTCGGGCCAGCAGGATTTCGAACCAAGCTTCCATCGCTGGGACATGATCGGACGTCAGAAATGCCATGGTTTCCATTGGATTCAGTTTCCAATGCTGCTCGGTCGGATCGAGCAATAATTGCTCGTAAATCAACTCTGCCTGTCGCTGCGAAACCGAACCTGAACCTAGTGCAGCGTTGACCAGCCCCATTTGAAACAGCCATCGCGAGCCCGCTTGGAATTGCGTCATGGCTTGCTGCAATTCTGGATACCCATCGCCAGAGTTCATGAACGTCATTGCCGCACTGAGGTACGCGATTCGTGCAGCCAACACTGACCGGTTCAAATCCGTGTTCGACATTGATCGCCTGGTTTGGACCAACGTTTCAGCAGCCTGGTCGACGCTGTCCGTTTCGATCAGGCAATCGGCCAATTGAATAAGCAACGAAGTTTGCATCAATCGCGCTTTGTTTTGCGCTGCCCATTGGATCGCCGGCGTCAGTGGCGGATACACGCTGCGGGACTGGGCCAGATGCATCCTTGTTCCCAGGGAAAGCGCCTCTTCCACCAGATCGAATTGATTGAACAGGCCCGCCGAGTACGATGCCTCCAGCGCCAGAGTTGCCGCGACTTCCGCTTCGCCAGCATCGAAAGCAATTTGCGTGAGTGCCAGCAAGCCGATCGGCGTCAGGTTGTGATCCAGGCCCGATTCAAATTTTAAACCGTTATTGATTTGCGATGCTGCCCGTTCAGGTTGACCCGCCGACACATTGGCTAATCCAATCACCACCGAATTCCATTTCCCCAGCACGGGCGTGTTTGTCGGCAGCTTCGAAAGTCCACTGACCAGCCTGGCCGTGAACGGATCGATTTGGCAAGTGATCCCTTTGATCGAATGGCGTCGATAGAGTGCCAGCGCCGCACAACGCATGATCTCCGCATGATCGACCGCGCGGATTTCGGGCGGTTGAAGCGGTCCACCTTCTACGAGGGCACGAGCCGCATCCAGTCGGCCAAACTGTATGGAAAACGAACTCGGAACGTTTGCGATCGCGTCGCCTCGACCCGTTTGGTACCAGTTAATGCCCGCCCGCTGCACGGCAGACGTACTTCGCTGAATCGAATTGGGGTTGGGATCGATGCGCTGTTGCCAGTCGCCGGCGGCGTAAGTCAACAACAACTCCAGCGACTGTTCATAATAGACAACCGCTTCGGCGAAGTTCCCCATCTGGTAATGGCACTCGCCAATCATGGTCCAATAACAGGCGGAGTCCATGAACCGTTCGTCGGGGCCAATCTTGAATGCGCTGTTAGCACCACGCACAAAGATCTTCAATGCATCGCTGTAGTCGCCAGCGTAGTATTCGGGAAAGCCCGCGTAATAATCTGCTGAAGGCAGGCTGCGATCCCGCATTTGGCCCATCGCCAATTGTGTCCAGGCAGGGCCGACCCAACAGGTAAAAACGAATATTGCAATTGTTGTCCGGATCGTCATCTTTGTCAGTCCTTCACTTTCAAGCAGTTTCCCGGCAAACAGCCCCGTTTTGCTAGCGGAAAGCCTGAAAGAATACGTGATTCCCCTGTAACGCGCCTAATTATATTCATCTGTTGCCAGTTGTCCCGAAACATTTGAAAAATCATCGTTTTGCCGTGGTAACACTGCCGCGATGCAAAGCATTTACTCCCTTCTTTCATTCCATTGTGCCGGTGGATTCCCGATGTTTGCAACCTTCCAACTGACCGAAATATTAAATTGCATCAGTTGCAGCAATTTTCTGGTCTTTATTCAAAGTCGGTTCCCAATTGGACCGATACTGATTGTGACGGTTATCCGGAGATCAATGCGGCTGCGAACACCGCGCGATTGCATGTTTCTGTGATGTGGTCCGTGAAACCGCGAATGGAGTTTCCAAATCATGTTATCTCGAACAAACAGTCGTGCTGCTGGCTTGATGTTGTGTGTGGCAGCACTGCTGGGAGCCCTGACGACAACGGGATGCCAGGTCAGTATCGGAGGACAAACGCTGCCCAGCGCCTACTTCCTGAGTGATGACATTCAATATTTCCCCCGTGGACCCGAATTCAAGCTGACCAGAGAAGCCGCCGCACTGAAGGCAGCACGTGAGGAAGCGTCCGTCAACCAACGCTGACAAATCAATCGAATCCACATCGCAGCAGCCCGCCCGGTAGATTCAAACTGAACTGCCGGCGGGTTTGTTTTTGCGCTGTAACTGTTTGCGCGTGCTATCCCGTTTCGCCCGTCAGCCCTTGCGAATTCCGTCGAACTGGCCTGCCAATGCGCGGTGGCGATGGACGATTTATTCAGGTGCCTGAAACAAGTTCCAGGATTGGCGGAAGCAGGACGAAAACGCCGATGATGATGCTGAAAATCACAACACAGAGAACAGCACCGCTGGCGATATCCAGTGCATCGCCAATGTCCTGATTGGGCAGCCGACCAACTGCCTTCGACAATTGCTCAATACTGCTGTTGAACAGTTCAGCAGAAATGACAGCGCCAATACACATCAACAGGATACTGAACCGGATCGAATCCAGTCGCAGCAACAGCGAAACAGAAATCACAGTTGCCGCCATCGGCAAATGGATGGCGAAACTGTTCTGCCCACGTGTTCCTGCGAAGATGCCGCGAAACGCAGCGGAGAATTTGTCAAACCAGTTCCGAATTTTGAACTCGAAATTCATGTTAACTCCGAAACTGTCCATTGTAATCGCTTGCTTAAGACCTGGGTTGTCTCTGCGATTGCGGAAACCTCGCGCTGATTGCAAATGATCCAAGACGACGGCAATTCGGCTCTTTGTACGTTTATAAATCCGACAACTGCTGAAACCCGATCTTCAGTACTTGCACTGGACTTTATTGTGGAGCAAAGGAACTGGGCCAGAGAATCGAATCGCCGTCGGGCGTTTGGTCGATCTTTTCACCAGGACGAAAATGATCGAGTCGGACTTCGCCATCGTGATTCTCAATAATGATCGGTTTTCCGCCATCGTCGTCGCGGTCATTCCCTACGCTGTAGATGATTGGTCCACGGTCTCCAATCCTGAATTTAATGAAGTCCCCGTTAATGATGTCGACTGGAAACTCGGACACAAATTCCGGAGACAACTGTTCGAACGAAGTTGGCCACTCCTTGTACTTCAGGAAATAACGGTGCATTACCAGCGCCGCGATTATCGCCTCCTGTTGCCCCATCATCCGGTCCATCGCAGAACGAATGGCTGAATAAGCCGGTATCATTTGGTTCAGGACTGGAAGACGCAGATTCGAATCAACCAGAAATTTCTCGAATTCCTCGTCAAAATCATTCGCTTGCCAGAAGGGAACGGCCATCTCGGCTTCGATGCGGTCTGTCCAATGGTCATAGGTTTTAACCGTATCGCTACGTGAGGCCACCAGGAACAATGAAGCGGGAGCGACGGCGAATTCTGCCGCGTCAACCAGGCCCTGATACTCCTGAACATCGCCAAGGTCAAAGAAACGCGAGTTACCCATTAGGCCAGAATCAAACATTAGGCCAGATTCGAGAAATCGAATTCCCAGCGGAGTAATCCGTCCGTCGCCGTTGCCGTCGTCCGTGTAGACGCGTTGCACGACGTCATAGAACATCGCCCGTTCTCCGTCAAAGTTGATCCAGTCAGGAAAGTCAATGTTTTCGACGCGTCGCTGCAAATGAACCAATTGCTGATCGTCAAAGAAGTCTGGCGAGGCAACCAATGTCTCCTCCAACATCGCAATTGCAATTCCTTGAACCGCGATTCCGACCAGGCTCCCAACCAGCGTATTGCAGTCAGTCGCCTGGTGGGCCAGTCCCATCACCGTCTCGATATTGCTGAGCGCGCGTTGCGAGTCGTTCTGTTCGATTGCCCAGCGTGTATCGACGTGAAACATGCGGGCTGCGGATCGAAACGATTGGATGTGCGGCAGCAAAATGCCGAGGATCGAGCCGTCTATCAATTGCTGCAGTTCTTTGACTGCCACTTTCCCGTCAGTCAGGAACCAACGAGGCTCTTTTACTTTGGGATTCGACTGTGGAAAAAGTGCTCGCCGGTCTTCGTCGGAATATTTCTGCCGGTCACTTTGCAGTAATAAACCTAATTTCGGTTTCTTCGCTCCTTCGCGAAACGCCGCCAGCAGGTCCGACCACTCTTCCAACTTGGCAATCGCAGCTGGCCACTCCGGGTCCGTTGGTTGGACCATTCCGCCCATGCGTTTTTCGCCGTACTCGTCCGTTATCGATCGAAATAGAGCCTGTGATTCCTTGCTGAACCCTCCCCCTTCGCTGAATCCATATTTGATCCACAGCGGTCGATAGATCGGCCAGGCTTTGTCGTTATCCCTGATTTCGCTCATGGGCAGGTTTAGATCCGCCA
>JBGSXT010000771.1:0-2929 GCA_041751295.1 Mariniblastus sp. | reverse complement strand
GGTTCGTACTGGGAACCACAAATGCCGGCACATTCGACTGGTCCTATGCGGATTCAAACAACTTTGATGGTCCGGGGCTACTGGGCAGTTTCGCCGACTCCAGCGATGCGGGAATGACCTGGAACTATGGAATTAAATCTCCGTACTTTCTGGCCGTCACTGCGATGGCAACCGATCTGCTGGGCGATGTCAATTGTGATGGGTTTGTCAACCTGCTGGATGTCAGCCCGTTTGTCGACTTGATCACCAGTAGCGGATTCAGCCTGAAGGCAGATATCAACCAGGACGGCGCCGTCAATCTGCTGGATGTCACCCCGTTTGTTGAATTGCTGACTGGTAATTGAGATTGCGACCGATTCATTCCCCGGTCGTCGAACGACATAGCGTTTTAGCCGTTCAAAATTCACAATTTTATGAAAGTAGCTCTCATGAATTCCAAGCGGTTTTCCATCTTCTTGATAGTTTCGACGCTGGTTCTCCTGTTTCTGGAATTATCACCAGCGCCAGGCGATACACTGCTCAACTATCAATTCACCGGAGAGTTCGTAGCAGATGACGATCCAATGGAAATTTTTGGCCGGAACCAGGTCGGCGATGCAAATTGTGACGGGATCGTGAATTTGCTGGACGTGGCTCCGTTTGTCGACTTGCTCACATTAGGACAATATTTGGACAAGGCCGACATCAACCAGAACGGAATGGTCAGCCTGTTAGACGTCCAACCCTTTGTGAACCTGTTGTCTGGAGGCTAGTGGTTTGTGACAGATAAATGTTCCGGTAATTCGTTCATCGATTAGTCGGCAGTTAACGTTGTACGAAAGTCAAAACGGCGATGCCTGCCTGCTGATGATTAAACGACCTCTATGAATGGATCTCGATGCCTTGATCGTTGACTCAGCTTACGTCAAGTTTTCCGCCAGCCATTGGAGATAGTCGGAATTGCCTCCGTGGATTTTTTGCGCGACGAGTTGTGGCCGATCGTAGTTGTGAAGCTCAAGCACGACTGACTCTAGTTCGTCGAAGCGGTGAAGAGATGTTTTCATGATGCACAACCACTCCTCGGTCGTTTCGATTTTGCCTCCCCATCGATAGCAACTGGTGATGGGGCCAGATATCTGGAAACAGGCCGCCAGATTCCGAGATACAAGTTGCTGGCTGATTTCGATCAGAACATTTCGATCGTCGCTGGTCGTGATCACGATGCACGGATCAAATTCAGTGCCCGGCCAACCGGCGACTGTGGGAACACGACACTGCGTTTCGGGAGCGACTGGAGATGATGACCTGCATTGGGATCGATTTGGAAACGGCGACGTTGTTCATCGTCGGTCATTTCAACCAAATCGCGCGCGGCGCGTTGCTGTTGATCAGCGACGTGCCAACGACGCCCGACGGGGTAAAAACGGAAGAGTCCCCGAACAACTGCTGGAGTCCTACGATGACACTCAATCCAATTGAAGAAATTAAACGAACTCGTCACCAACTTGGTGCGGACGCTGATTTCGACGTTCACCGTGTATTTTTCGAACTTCGAGAACTTCAAGCCTCGTCCAGTCGATCCTACGTTCATCTTGCGCCGCGTCGTGTTATGAATGACGATGCGATCCATTCGAGCAGCGACGCCGGGCGATCAGAAGTGGAGTGACGAAAGGGGTCAGCAGCTTGGTGAACACGGTCGTTGGTCGACCTCGGAAAGTTAACCGATCACAATAAAGGAATTCCGAATGGGCCAAGAATCTGCAAAAGTGCGTTCGGAATGCCAAGGTGCAGTCTTCGCGATTGTACTCGTTGACAAGTACTAAATAAACACTCGATGCACGCAAGAACTTGAGTATCGCCTGCCGGAGAACAAGATCAGCTTCTGGACCGGCAGGTATCCGACCGCCGGAAAGGTCCAGGCCTTTATGTGCTCTGGCTGTGGCAAGATCGAACGATATGGCGGCGCTACCACCTGGCATGCGAGTCCGCACCAGGCGGTTCACTGAAGAGGAGTTCGCTCGCTCGCCAGTTCGAACCGGCCTTGTATCCAGTTACTGTTCGTAACATCGCAGCTTTGACGAGAATGCGGCTGACGACGATTCTTTGTCAGCTTACCGACACATTCGCAGGCTTCCTCCCCACAATCAGTTACCCTTTCGCAGCTGTCTTCGTCTCGTACTTTGTCAATCGGAGTTACAGTTGGTGTATTGCCTTCCTTAAGACCTTCGTTCTAATACTGGCGTCTTGTACCCCCAAGTTATACGCCACGCTTGGCGTACCCAAGCGGCGGATTGGGCTGGATTTGAAATCAACGGTTCTTGGCCGCCGCCGGGTTGCCTCAGACGTTCGGCGGCACCGAGAAAGGTATGCTATGGCGCTTCAATCAAAACTGTTTCGTGGCGATCCTAAACTGGAAGCCGCCGCCGTTTCAGACGATGCTCACCTCGTCCAAGGCGCGAGTGGGCCGCACGTTGGCAAGATTCAGCGGGCGTTGATCCAATTAGATGGCGCGGCCATCACACAAGATTCAATTTATGGTCCTGCCACCGCTGCTGCGGTTGCCGCATTCAAGCAGCAACGGCAGATCCTCAATTTCCAGGGCAAGATCGACAATATTGTCGGCAAGAAGACTATCGCGGCCCTCGATGCGGAAATGCTCGCGGAGGAAAAGCGGGGTAGCGGCCCGCCGGGCTTCGAGGCGGCGACCGCTGTCTTGGCCATTTTCAAGTTGCTCGATGCCGCCCTGGCCCGTACCGGCGCGAGCCTGCCGCTGAACGCGCTCTCTGAGATCGCGGTGATTCGCCGGCAGGCAGCAGCCATCGCCCCGTCCTCGGTAGTGAACCCGACCACGTTCCCTTTCACGCCCCAATTCGCCAGGGGGATTCGGAGCAGTCGGCAGGCAATGGGCATCGCCCCGGCTGTGGCCGTCGGCGTGGGGTTGTCCGCAGCG